>DQAA01000559.1:7111-7389 GCA_003523465.1 Pseudomonas sp. | reverse complement strand
GGGCCGTAGGTCACCGGCCAAGGCGCCGGGCCGATCTTCGCCGAGAGGTTGTTCGGCACCTCATGAGTCCCCGGCGCCGCGAACGGCCCGACATTGAACAGCCGGTCCAGCGGCTTCTGCATGCCCAGCGGGTGCCCGTGGGTCAGGGTGTGCGCCTTGCCCCACTGCCAGCTTGCCGGATCCTTGCCGAAGGTCTCGCCCAGATGCGCCAGGGTCTTGTCCCAGGCGTGCTTGACCACCGCCGTGCGACTGCCGCGCTCGCTGCTGCCCTGGGTATC
>DQAA01000559.1:0-7094 GCA_003523465.1 Pseudomonas sp. | reverse complement strand
TCGGGTCGAGATCAGTGCTTGGAACCAGGCATCGCCCAGCTCGTCATGCATCGCCGCGTAGGCCAGTTCGTAGAGGAACTGGTTGAACAGGGTGGCGCTGACCGAGTCCAGCGGATAGTCGCCGCGCCACGCCGCCAGTTGCTCCACCAGCTCGCGGCCCTGGGTGTCCTGCACCACCTGGCGCAGCACCGGCAGCAGCGGGCCGAGANNGCCGAGAGTGCGCGGGGCGTAATCGGTGGTGATGCCCAGTTGCAGCGCCTGGCTGTTCTGCAGGTCCCATTTCACCTGGTCGTCCGCCAGTTGCCGATCCAGCTCGCGACCTCGGTCCGGCAGGTTGTAGTAACCGGGGATTGCCATGCCGCTGGGCGACAGCGGCTGGAAGTTGGCCGAGACGATATAGCCGCTGGCCGGATTCTCCGACTGCGGGTTGACGCTGAACGGGTAGAAGCCGGACTTGTCCGCCTGGCCGCTGCTGCCGTCGAGGATAAAGGCCGGATTCACCCCGTCCGGTCGCACCGGCAAGGCCGCCGCGGCCCACCAGCCAATATCGCCACGGGCATTGGCCCAGACGAAGTTCAGCCCCGGCGCCTGGACCTTCTGCACCGCGCTGCGCATGGCCTCCAGAGTGCTGGCGCGGTTGATCTCGTAGAAGCCGTCGAGAATCGGGTTTTCGCTTTCGAGGAACGCCCACCACATCGCCACCGGCGTCGGCCCGGCGTCCTCCCCAAGCACCTTGTTGACGATCGGCCCGTGGGGCGAGCGCAGCAGGGTGATGGTCTGCGCCGGCTCGCCCTTGACCTTGATCTGCTGTTCGCTGCGGCTCAGGTTCTGCCACTGGCCGTGGACCATGACCTGTTCGGGGTTGTCCGGATTGACCTTCTCGGCGATCAGGTCGATATCGTCGTTCTGGAACATGGTCAGGCTCCAGCCGAACTCGCGGTTGTGCCCCAGGGATGCGAAGGGGTTGAGCGCCTGGTGATAGCCGTACAGGTGAAAGCCCGGCGCCGACAGCTCGGCCTCGTACCACACCGCCGGCACCGAAAAGCGGATATGCGGATCGCCCGCCAGCAACGGTTTGCCGCTGCGGGTGCGGCTGCCGCTGACGGCCCAGGCGTTGCTGCCCTCGAACTGCGGCAGGCCGGCCTCGGCGAAGGCCTGCTGGCTGACCTGGGCCAGCTGGCCGAGGGATTTCCAGTCGGCATCGGCCAAGGCTGGCGCCTGTTGCAACACGCCGTTGGGGTGCCAGTCGAGGTCGAAGACCTTCAGGTATTCGCCGCCGAGATGGTCACGGACGAAGGTCAGCAGGGGCTCGGTGCGGAAGGCGGCGNNGGCGGTGAACGGGCGCGGGGTGATACCCAGCACATCGAACTCCATCGGGCGTGGATGGCTGTCCTGCCAGGCATTCACACCGTCGAGGTAAGCCTGCAGGGCCTGCCAGGCGGGCGCCTGCTTGTTCTGGCGCTCGACCATGGCCTGCGCCTGCTCGCCGATGCGCAGGCTGCGGAACAACGTATCGGTGGCGACCATCTTGGGCCCCAGCACCTCGGCCAGCTCGCCGCGAGCCAGGCGCCGGGTGATCTCCATCTGGAACAGGCGGTCCTGGGCGTGGACGTAGCCCAGGGCGTGGTACAGATCGCCCTCGTTCTGCGCCTGGATATGCGGCACGCCGCGCTCGTCGTAGCGCACGCTGACCGGCGCCTGCAGCTTCGCCAGGCTGATCTCGCCGTCACGTTGCGGCTGCTTGCCCTGCACATACAGATAACCACCGCCGGCTGCCGCGACGGCGATGGCAACGGCGAGAAGGGTGAGACTGCGTTTCATCGAAGCTCCTTGGGGATCTTTCTGACAGCGAGTCGGTCATGATCGGACAGAGGATAGACTTTGCCAGCCGAGAGATCAGCCAGGAGTGAGGGCCAATGGACCTTAGCGAAAAACACAAGATGCTCAGTGGTCAGCTGTATCGCGCGACCTGTCCGGAGTTGCAGTCGGAGCAGATCGCCAACAAGCACTGGATGCAGCGCTACAACGACTCCGCCGACCTGCACAACGCGCAACGCCACGAGCTGCTGGTGGCGCATTTCGCCAAGGTCGGCGCCGGCGCGGTGATCCGCCCGCCGTTCTACTGCGACTACGGCTACAACATCGAGATCGGCGCCAATGTGTTCATCAACTTCAACTGCGTGATCCTCGATATCTGCGCGGTCAGCATTGGCGATGACTGCCAGATCGGGCCGGGGGTGCAGATCTACGGGGCCGATCATCCGCGGGATCCGGCGGTGCGGCGCAGCGGGCTGGAAAGCGGTAAGCCGGTAAGGATCGGGCGCAACGTATGGATTGGCGGCGGCGCGATTATCTTGCCGGGGGTGACGGTGGGGGATGACGCGATTATCGGTGCCGGCAGCGTGGTGACCCGCGATGTGCCGGCGGGGGTGACGGTGATGGGCAACCCTGCCCGAGCGCAGCAGAAGCGTTGACGCGCACCCTGTGTGTGGCTTGCAGTTCCAACAGAGTGCGCGTCGTCCTGGGGTCAGCTGGACTTGAAGCCCGGCTTACCGTTGGCTGCGCGCCATTCCTTGACGTGATCGACGATCGATTGAGCGGTCACGCCATGCCCTTCTTCGGGATAGTAGATCAGGTCCGATTTTGCGGGGTGCTCGGTCAAGCGTTCGAACTCGTCAGCGAGGTGGTCCTGATACTGCCCAAATGCACTGCCCTTCAAGCCTGACCGGTTTTCGAAGAACTCCTCCACCAACAGGATGAACTCGGCCTCGGTGTAGTCTTCAAGATTCTGCTTGGTGTTCATTGATTGTTTCCCCCGCTGTGGATTTCGGCATGTTGTTTCGGAGTGAGCACCACAAGGTTGTCAATGTCGTACACGGGTCCTCCTTTGGCAATTTGATGGACATGGTGCAACTCGAAGGATTTTTTACTTTTGTTGTGCTCCGCGCTGGGTGCTCTGGGAGCGATGCCTTCTCGCATCCTTTCAATATTTGAAGGAATGAACTGCTGGCTTAGCTCCGCATCGGTAGCGACCGCTTTCCAGATAGCCTCGCGCATCCGATCCCAGTTCCCGAAGACGCGGCCCCTTAACTGGTCGGCGATTCGAGACGGTATTGGCGAGCCGTCCCGCGTACCCGCCGTGCCAAGCCAAAGCCCTGATACGGCCTGCCCGTTTCCCGTGGCGACTCCCGCATAATCCCGCGGGCTCTTGAACATGATGTAAACAGGCTCAAGCCCCGAGTCCGCGGGGAAGGTGACGATGTAATCGCTGAAATGCAGGTCGTCGGTGGACGGCAAGGTCAGCAGGGTCGGCGTGGAGGGAACACTGATGATCCCGGGATAAAGCCGTTGTGGCTGATTCTCGGCGGGCAGTGTGGTCGAGTTGTCGATGGGCTCGCCTTGCGGCGTCCACAGCACGGTGATCGGTCCCGGGCCATCCGTGACGAAGCTATAGGCACCTTGCGCTGCATCCCAGGTGGCCTGGCGTACGGGGACGCCGGCGGGAACCCCCTCTGCATCCGTGCCCACGGCCTGGACGGCCGAGCTTTCGTCGATCATCCCGGAGATCAGGCGGATCGGCACGTCGAGGTATTTGCCGATGCTGTCGACGACATCCTGTGGGTTGATGTCTGGCAGAAGCTCTTTCAGCGGGCTACTGATGCCGTAGCGGTCGCCGTGGTCCAGCCGGAAGCTGAACAACAACAGCAAGGCCACCTCCAGTACCAGGCGATTGCGGCCTCCCACAAACGGTCGTGCCGCTTGCAGTGCCCCGCCCAGCGCCGTTCCAACTGCGACAAAGGAGCTCATGGACGCTGCGGATGGGGTGATGACCTGAACCTGGGCCGTCGAGTCCGCTGGTAAGCGGTAGGTGTAGGGACGTTGTGGAATTTCGCTCCCGCTCAAGGTCGCGATTCGCGCCAGTTCGTTATTCGCGCTGGTCATCGCGGCGGTTATGCGCTTGCTGTAAGCCCTGGCCAGACGCTGGATTTCCGGGCTCCTCTGTTCTTGCTCGGCCAGTATCTGCATGCTCTTTTGCAACAGGCTGTCAGCGTTCGCAAAGGTACCGGGCCGAATATTGCGTGGTGGAGTGGAACTCAGCGCGTACTTGAGGTCCTCGGTACGCATGTTCAGGGTGAAGACGCTGCTTTGGACCTGATAACGGGTCAAGTTGTCGGTCTTGTGTGTTTGCAGCAACGCTGCCAGTTCGTCCTCCAGTTCTTTTCCGTGGAGCGCTACCCCCTGGTCGGCCAGTGTTTCGAGATCATGGCGGTCGAAGTTATCAAGACTCTCCTGCAACTGACGCGAGCTGATCTGGTGAGCGTGTTGGGCCAACTCGAGTTTGGCCAGTTGCAGGTCGACTTCGCTGATCTTCTTTTCCAGTGCCTGCGCACTCTTGGGGTCGCGGGCGGAGAATCTTTTCTTTACCTCGAGTGCTTGGACCTTCATGGTCAAATGGTCGATGGCGCTGCCGAGGAGTTTCGCTTCATAGGCTGCGCGGTAGGACTCACGCCATTCCTCGCGGATACCCGCAGGGTTCGCGCGAGTCATTGCAACGTGAAGGACATCGGCTACGGATTTGCCGAGCGGGCTCTGGCCGAAGAACTTCTGGGCGAGTTGCTGCTGTGCGGGAAGTGCGGCGGATTTTGCGCTCAGCAATTGCTGGGTGGCGGAGGACTGACGCTCGATGATTTCGTGCGGAATAAGATCGTTCAGCGAACCGGCCAGTTGCTGAACCTGAACATCAAGATCGTTTTTCAGACGTTGGTTTCGTGCTGCGTATTCCTGGTCGATTTGCGCCTTGTCCTGGGTGGTGCCAGTAACGAATTCGAAGTTGACCAGACCAGGCTGGGTCGTGTGGGCGACGTTGAATTGCCGCCCCTGGATCCAGACGATGGTGTCGAGCAGGCCGCTTGAATGGGGGCTGTTGTTCGGCCAGCGGTTGCGGAAGTCCTGAACGGACTGGACGGGTAGTGTGATGGTGTCGGATTTCGACATACAGGCTCTCCTTTGCGTGTATGTGCGAAACCTAACGAGCGCCGTTTCCCTCCGTGATGTAAATACTTATCAGCTTGATTGCCGGAGTTGCCTGCCAGTTCACTCTTTCCACGGGCAGTAGCAACCCACCGCCATGGTCTGTGTCACCTTCACCGGCCGCCCCTCGGTCAGCGCCTGCAGAATCGGCTCGATGAAGCTGTTGCTGGCATTGCAGGTCGCCCCCTCGCTGTACGGCCCGAAGTAAGCGAGGTTGCCGTCCCGGTCCCAGATCGCGACGGCGGGGCTGGCTGGAAGGTGCTCGGCGCCGGGCAAGTTGGCGATGGGCTTGAGGGCCGACAGATTGGCAGGCAGTTGCCCGTGGGTGCCGGGCTTTTGCACGACGTGGAAGGACACGCCCTGGGCGGCGTAGTGCTCGATCAGCTCGCCGAGGTGTTGCTGGTTGCCGACATTGCACGGGCAGGCCGGGTCCCAGAAGTGCACCAGGCGGATCGGGCCGGGGCCGGCGAGGTCGGCGGGCAGGCGCAGCTGGTCGCCGGAGAACAGCGCGGTCTGGTTGTCGAACGGGCGCAGGTAGCGACTCTGGAAGTTGTCGTACGCCCACCAGAGGCCGGCGGCGCAGAGGACGAGGGTGAGGGCGGCGAGCAGTTTTTTCCCCGACATGGGCAATACCGGCNNGCTTGCCATGCCCCCGCCGACAGATGAATATCGCAGATCAATCCTTTCTCGCCTTTCCGGAAGCCTTCCATGTCCGCCTCGTTCCAAGCCGATTCCCTGCGTGCCAGCCTGCCCTCGCTGGCGGCGCGTGAGCCGCTGTCGGCCGAGTGCCAGGCGTACCAGCGTTTCTATGGGCTGGACCGGGCGCCTTGCGCACAACGCTGGCTGGGGCGTTTTGCCTGCGCCGGGTTCGAAGTGGTCAGCCAGGTGTGGATGCCTGCCGAACCGGTGGCGACGCTGGTGTTGCTGCATGGTTTCTACGATCACATGGGGCTGTATCGGCATGTGGTCGATTGGGCGTTGCAGCAGCGCTTCGCGGTGATTTCATGCGACCTGCCGGGGCATGGCCTGTCCAGTGGCGAGCGAGCCAGCATCGATGATTTCGCGGTCTATCAGCAGGTGCTCGACGAACTCTTCGCCCAGGCCGCCGGGCTGCAACTGCCGCAACCCTGGCATCTGTGCGGACAGAGCACCGGCGGTGCCATTGCCGTCGACCACCTGTTGCATCACGGCGAACGCAGCCCGGTGACCGGCGAAGTGATCCTGCTGGCGCCCCTGGTGCGGCCCCGGGCTTGGGGCTGGTCGAAGCTCAGCTACTGGATGCTGAAACCCTTCGTCAACGGCATCGCCCGACGCTTCAGCGAAAACAGCAACGATCCGACCTTCCTGCCTTTCCTCCTGGCCGACCCGCTGCAGCCGCGACGCCTGCCCACCGCCTGGGTAGGCGCCCTGTTGAAATGGGTACGACGCATCGAGGCGGCGCCGGGCAGTTCGCGCCGGCCGCTGATCGTGCAGGGGGAGGAAGACATGACGGTGGACTGGCGCTACAACCTCGACGTGCTCAAGGGCAAGTTCGAGGCGCCGAACATCCTGATGTTGCCCGGGGCCCGGCATCACCTGGCCAACGAGCTGCCGGAGATACGCCGGCGCTACTTCGAGTTCATCGAGCAGCGCCTGGGCTGATCATTTAAGGTCGGACGTGCTCTGGCCGACGGCGAGACCGGCGCGGATCGCGGCCAGGGCGGCCTTGTAGTAGGCCTGGCCTTCGGCGGATTCGGCGAAGGTGGCGAATTCTTCCAGCTCGGCGTCGGACAGGTCGCGGTAGACGTACAGCAAGGTGTTGTTCAGGTCCTCGCCGATCTGCTGCATCAACCGCTCGCGCTGGCCATTCAGCATGCTCTGCGCCTGACCGCCACCCAGCAGGCCGGGGATCATCTGGCTGAGACTGTCGGCGGCGACACCGGCGATCGCCAGGCTCACTTCGGCACCGGCTTCCCGCGCCGGCAGCGCCTGGGCCAGGTGGCCGATGATCAGCAGGCGGTTGTCGCTGGCCTGAACCTTCGGCAGGCCCCTGGCGTTCTTGGCCAGTTGGTCGCGGCGGGGGG
>DQAA01000474.1:13173-13964 GCA_003523465.1 Pseudomonas sp. | reverse complement strand
GTGGGTACCGGCGACGGCGATGCCGTGGCGGTAGCGCATCAGCTCGGCGAGCATTTCGGCGCGCGGTACCACGGGGATACGGCGCTCGAGCGCAGTGGCGACTTCCGGGTTGGCGGTATTGATGGCGCTGGACACCACCAGCACGTCGGCGCTGGCGGCGTTCTCGGCACGGTGGCCGATGAAGATCTCGGCGCCGAAGGACTTCAGGCGCTCGGTGACGGGCGAGTCCTTGAGGTCGGAGCCGGACACCTGATAACCCAGGTTCAGCAGTACTTCGGCGATCCCGCACATGCCCACGCCGCCAATGCCGACGAAGTGGATGCGGCGGATACGGCGCATTTCAGGCTGGGGCATGGCTTTCTGGTTCTCAACCATGGGCCACCTCCAGGCAGATATCGACCACGGTGCGGGTTGCAGCAGGTTTGGCCAGGCGCCGTGCGGTGGCGGCCATGGTGTCGAGTTTTTCCGGTTGCATCAGTACCTCGTTCAGGCGTTCAGCGAGCTGCGCTGCGCCAGTTGTCGCTTGCGGCATCAGGAAGGCGGCGCCTTCGCGTGCCAGATAATGGGCGTTGTGGGTCTGGTGGTCGTCGATCGCGTGGGGCAAGGGCACCAGCATCGACGGCAGTCCGGCGGCCGCCAGCTCGCTGACGGTCAGCGCGCCGGCACGGCACACCACCAGATCGGCCCAGCCATAGGCCTGGGCCATATCCTTGATGAAGGGCTCGACCTGAGCCTCGATCCCGGCCTCGCGATAACGCTCGGCGGTGATCTGGTCGTGATTCCTGCCGGCC
>DQAA01000474.1:0-13123 GCA_003523465.1 Pseudomonas sp. | reverse complement strand
GCCCAGCACCAGCAGACGCGCGCGGCGCCCGGACAGGGCTTCGCGAACAGGTTCCAGGAACAGCTCGGCCCGCACCGGGTTGCCAGTGGTGCGGCGCTTGGCACTGGCGCCGAAAGTATCCGGGAAGGCTTCGCAAACCCGACCGGCCAGGGGCACCAACATGCGGTTGGCGGTACCGGCGCGGGCGTTCTGTTCATGGATCACCACCGGCACGCCGCACAGCTTGGCGGCCACACCGCCAGGGCCGGTGACATAGCCACCAAAGCCGATCACGCAGACCGGATTGACCTGGCGAATGATCCGGCGTGCCTGCAGCACCGCCTTGACCAGGGTGAACGGTGCCTTGAGCAGCGACAGCTTGCTCTTGCCCCGCAGTCCGGTGACGTTGATCAGGTGCAGTTGCAGGCCGGCCTGCGGCACCAGTTCGTTCTCGATGCCGCGTGGCGTTCCCAGCCAGTGCACGGTGAAGCCGCGCGCCTGGAATTCCCGCGCGCATGCCAGCGCCGGGAATACATGGCCGCCGGTTCCGCCGGCCATGATCAATACGTTCTTGCCGTCAGCGGCCATGATGATTCGGCTCCTCGGCAAAATCGTTTTCGTCGAATTCGTGTTCCTCGCTGCCCAGGTGCGTGCGGCTCTCCCACTCGATGCGTAACAGCAACCCGACGCAGGCACAGCAGATCACCAGGGAACTGCCGCCGTAGCTCAGGAATGGCAAGGTCAGGCCCTTGGTAGGCAGCAGGCCGATGTTCACACCGATATTGATGAGGAACTGGCCGATCCAGAGGAATGCCAGGCCGAACGCCACGTACGCGGCGAAGAACTGCTTGGCCTTCTCGGCCCACAGACCGATGTACAGGGCGCGGACAGTGACGAAGACGAACAGCGCCAGGGTCGCCAGAGACCCCACTACGCCCAGCTCCTCGGCCAGCACCGAGAACACGAAGTCGGTATGGGCTTCCGGCAGGTAGAACTGCTTTTGCACGCTGTTGCCCAGGCCGACACCGAACCACTCGCCGCGGCCGAATGCGATCAATGCCTGGGTCAACTGGTAACCCGAGCCGAACTGGTCGGCCCACGGGTCGGTAAAGGTCGTCAGGCGCGCCATCCGGTAGGGCTGGGCCTGCACCAGGACGAACACCGCACCTACAGCAAGCGCGACCATCAGGCCAAAGCGGAACAGGCCGACACCGCCAAGGAACAACATGGCCGCTGCTGCACCCATCATCACGACGGTCGCGCCGAAGTCCGGCTCCATCAGCAACAGCCCCGCCATCGGCAGCAGCACGATGAAAGGCTTGAAGAAGCCCATCCAGCTTTCGCGCACTTCCTGCTGCCGACGCACCAGGTAGCCCGCCAGGTAGATCACCACGAAGACCTTGGCGATCTCCGATGGCTGCACGTTGAAGAAGCTGAAACCGATCCAGCGCCAGGAACCGTTCACTTCCCGGCCAATACCGGGGATCAGAACCAGGACCAAGAGCCCGAACGCACCGATCAGCATCAGGTAGCCCATGCGCTGCCAGGTCGAGATCGGCACCATCATGGTGACGATGCAGGCACCCAATCCGAGGGTCACGTAAACCAGGTGACGGATCATGTGGTAGAGCGGATTACCCGACTGCGCCGCCGCAACTTCCGACGACGCCGAGGTGATCATCACCAAGCCCAGTCCGAGCAATGCCAGGCAGCCGACCAGGAACGGGAAGTCCAGGTCGATGCCACGACCGCTGATCAACGGCGACGGATAGGGCTTGATGGCGCCGAAGATCATGCCAGTTCTCCTGCGGCCTGGGCGAACAGGCGCCCACGCTCTTCGAAGTTCTTGAACATGTCGAGGCTGGCGCAGGCTGGCGACAGCAGCACGGCATCGCCTGGCCGGGCCAGCTCTGCGCACTGGCGCACGGCGTCTTCCAGGGTCTTGACCCGCACCAGCGGGGCAGCATCGCCCAAGGCTTCGGCCAGCAGTTCGGCATCGCGACCGAGCAGGACAACCGCGCGGCAATGTTCGGCGACCGGCGCACGCAGGCCGGAGAAGTCAGCGCCCTTGCCGTCGCCGCCAGCGATCAGCACCAGCTTGCCGTCGATATCGGCACCCAGGCCTTCGATGGCAGCCAAGGCCGCACCGACGTTGGTCGCCTTGGAGTCGTCGTAGTAGTTGACGCCATTCAGCTCGCGCACCCACTGGCAACGATGGGCCAGGCCGCCGAAGCTGCGCAGGCTGTCCAGCATGGCTTCGAACGGCAGGCCTACGGCATGACCCAGGGCCAGTGCGGCCAGGGCGTTGGACTGGTTGTGGGCGCCGCGGATCTTCAGTTCACGAACCGGCATGAGGTTCTGGAATTCGAAGGCCAGGTACTTCTCGCCGTCCTCTTCACGCAGGCCGAAGGCTTTGAAATCAGGTTTGTTCAGACCGAAGGTCCAGCACGGCTGGCCTTCGACCGGCAATGGACGGCTCAGGGCGTCCTGGCGGTTGACCACCACCTGGCGCGCGCCACGGAAGATCCGGTGCTTGGCCAGGTGATAGGCCGGCAAGCCACTGTAGCGGTCCATGTGGTCTTCGCTGACATTGAGCACGGTAGCGACTTCGGCATTGAGCTGGTCAGTGGTTTCCAGCTGGAAACTGGACAGTTCCAGCACGTACAGCTCGACGTCGTCGCCCAGCAGATCCAGGGCCGGAGTGCCGAGATTGCCGCCAACAGCCACGCGCTTGCCGGCAGCGGCGGCCATTTCACCGACCAGGGTGGTCACGGTGCTCTTGGCGTTGGAACCGCTGATGGCAACGATCGGCGCTTTCGCGTGACGCGCGAACAGCTCGACATCGCCGGACAGCTTCACGCCACGGGCAGCGGCCTGCTGCAGGGCGGGGGTAGCCAGGGCCAGCCCGGGGCTCACGTACAGCTCGTCAGCGCGGCAGAGGAATTCCACGTCCAGCTCGCCACAGCGCACTTCCACCTGCGGATAGTCGCGACGCAGGGTCGTCAGTTCCGGCGGGTTCTCGCGCGTGTCGGCGACCGCAAACGCAATGCCCCGGTTCGCCAGGAAGCGAACCAGGGACATGCCGCTCTTGCCGAGGCCGACAACGATGCGGAAGTGGTCAGTTGCGATCAGGGACACGCGCTCTACCTCAGTTTCAGGGTTGCAAGGCCGATCAGCACGAGAATCACGGTGATGATCCAGAAGCGGACGATCACGCGCGGCTCGGGCCAGCCCTTGAGTTCAAAGTGGTGATGGATCGGCGCCATGCGGAATACGCGCTTGCCGGTCAACTTGAACGACGCGACCTGGATGACCACCGAGAGGGTCTCCATGACGAACACGCCACCCATGATGAACAGGACGATTTCCTGGCGAACGATCACTGCGATGGTGCCCAGCGCAGCACCCAGCGCCAGGGCGCCGACGTCACCCATGAAGACCTGGGCCGGATAGGTGTTGAACCAGAGGAAACCAAGCCCGGCACCGATCAGGGCGCCACAGAACACGATCAGCTCGCCTGCGCCCGGCACATAGGGGATCAGCAGGTATTCAGCAAATTTCACGTTGCCCGACAGGTAGCAGAAGATGCCCAGGGCCCCACCCACCAGCACGGTTGGCAGGATGGCCAGGCCGTCGAGGCCATCGGTCAGGTTGACCGCGTTGCTCGATCCGACGATGACGAAGTAGGTCAGCACTACGAAACCGACGCCCAGCGGAATGGTGACGTCTTTCAGCATCGGCACGATCAGGGTGGTTTCCACGCTGGTTGGCGCAGTCATGTAAAGGAAGATCGCAGCGCCCAGGCCGAACACCGATTGCCAGAAGTACTTCCAGCGGCTCGGCAGGCCACGGGAGTTCTTTTCGATCACCTTGCGGTAGTCGTCGACCCAGCCGATGGCGCCGAACAGCAGGGTAACGATCAGCACGACCCAGACGTAGCGGTTGCTCAGGTCGGCCCAGAGCAGGGTACTGACGCCGATGGCGGAGAGGATCAGCGCGCCACCCATGGTCGGGGTGCCGGACTTGGACAGGTGCGATTGCGGGCCGTCGTTGCGCACGGCCTGGCCGATCTGGCGGATCTGCAGGGTACGAATCATCCAGGGGCCCAACCACAGGGCCAGCGACAAGGCGGTCAGCACACCCAGGATCCCGCGCAGGGTCAGGTACTGAAAGACCGCGAAGCCTTTGTGGAACTGTTGCAGATACTCAGCCAACAGCAGCAGCATTAATGTTTCTCCCCGCTGGAATCGCACAAAGCCGCCACGACGTTCTCCATCGCAGCGCTGCGCGAACCCTTGATCAAAATGGTGGTGTTGGAAGCCTGCTCGCCGCGAACGGCAGCGATCAGGTCAGCTTGATTGGTGAAATGGCGGGCATTCTGGCCAAAGGCCTTGACCGCATGGGCCATCATCGGACCTACGGCATACAGCGCGTCGACCTTGCCCCTGGCGTAGGCCCCGACCTGCTGGTGCCCTTCTTCGGCCCACTGGCCCAACTCACCGATTTCTCCGAGCACCAGGACGGTGCGACCGGAAAAGCCGGCGAGTATATCAACGGCCGCGCACATCGAGGTGGGGTTTGCGTTGTAGGTGTCGTCGATCACCCGCAGGCCGCTGGCTGTCATCTGCGCCACGCTGCGACCCTTGACCGGTTGCACGGTGTTCAGCCCAGCGGCAATGCCTTGCAGCGAGACGCCGAAGGTCTGCGCGGCGGCGGCGGCGGCCAGGGCATTGGCGATATTGTGGGTGCCAAGCAGGTTCAGCTGGATCGCGACCTGACCTTGCGGGGCGTGCAGGACGAAGGACGGGCAACCACGCTCGTCATGAGCGATATCGCTGGCATGGAAATCGGCTGCGGCGTCGCTCAGGGAGAACGTCAACACCGCATGTTTACCAGCGCGCTGTTTCCATGTGCCAAAGGCCTTGTCGTCCAGATTCAATACCGCGACGCCGCCCTCTCCCAATCCTTCGAGAATCTCGCCCTTGGCTTCGACAATCTTCTCCGGCCCGCCGAACTCGCCGACATGAGCCGTGCCTGCGTTGTTGATCAGCGCTACCTGGGGCTGGGTCAGCCCGACGGTGTAGCGGATTTCGCCGACATGGTTGGCACCCAGTTCGATCACTGCAGCGGTATGCTCCGGCGCCAGTTCGAGGAGGGTCAACGGTGCGCCGAGATCGTTGTTCAGATTGCCGCGGGTCATCAGGACCGGGCCCTGGGTGCCAAGGATGCTGGCCAGCATTTCCTTGACCGTGGTCTTGCCGCTGGAACCGGTAATCGCTGCCACCGGGTGCTTGAAGGCGCGACGGTTCAACGCCCCCAGTTGCCCCAGGGCCAGGCGAGCATCCGCCACCAGCAGTTGCGGCAGGCTGGAGCCCGGGACTTCACGCTCCACCAGCGCTGCAACGGCGCCCTTGGCAGCGACTTCATCAAGGTAATCGTGCCCATCGAAACGCGGTCCGGCCAAGGCGATGAACAGCTGGCCGGCCGTGATCTTGCGGCTGTCGATGCTCACGCCGTCGAACCGCGCGTCAGCGCCCAGCAGGCGCCCCTGCAAGGTTTCGGTCAGTTGGCTGAGGAAAAGGGGCTCAAGCATGGGAAGCCTCCCAGACTGCAAGTGCCTTTTCGGCTTCGACAAGATCGGAAAAATCGTGGCGTTCGCCGTTGATTTCCTGGTAGTCCTCGTGACCTTTGCCGGCGAGAACGATGACGTCGTCGACCCGGGCACTGGCAATGACACGAGCAATCGCAGCGCCACGGCCGGCAATGAACTCCACCGCGTCGGCATTGGCAAAGCCCGGACGGATATCGGCGAAGATGGCTTGGGGATCTTCGGTACGCGGGTTGTCATCGGTGACGATAACCCGGTCCGCGAGACGCTCGGCCAGCCCCGCCATCAGCGGGCGCTTGCCACGATCACGATCACCGCCACAGCCGAACAGGCAGGTCAGTTGCCCACGCGCATGCGGGCGCAGCGCTTCGAGAACCTTTTCCAGTGCATCCGGAGTGTGGGCGTAATCGACCACCACCAGCGGCTTGCTGCCACCGCCGAGACGCTGCATACGGCCGATCGGGCCTTCCAGCTTCGGGGTGGCTTTCAGAATTTCATCCAGCGGGTGAGCCATCGCCATCAAGGTGGCAACCGCCGCGAGCATATTGCTCAGGTTGAAGCGACCGAGCAGGCGACTGCGCAGCATGTGCTCGCCCTGCGGAGTGACCAGCACGGCACGAACGCCATCGTCATCGAAGGTGGCTTCGCGGCAATAGAGCGTCGCCAACGGATCCTTGAGGCTGTAGCTGATCAGGCGGGATTCGCGCTCTTCAGCAGCCAGTTCACGACCGAAATCATCATCCAGATTGACTACCCGGCACCGCAGGTTCGGCCAGGCGAACAGGCGGGCCTTGGCCGCCTTGTAGGCTTCCATGCTGCCGTGATAGTCGAGGTGATCGCGGGACAGGTTGGTCATCACCACGATATCGAACGCCAGAGCAGCCACCCGGCCTTGCTCCAACGCGTGGGACGACACTTCCATGGCTACGGCACGGGCGCCGGCCTTCTTCAGGTCATTGAGGGTCGACTGCACGGCAAGCGGGTCGGGAGTGGTCAGGCGGCCGCTTTGCAGCGCGCCATGGAACCCGGTGCCGAGGGTGCCGATCAGGCCGCAATGCTGGCCGAGCAGGTCCAGGGCCTGGGCAACCAGCTGGGTCACGCTGGTCTTGCCGTTGGTACCAGTGACACCTACCAGTTCGAGCAGGCGGCTCGGTTCGCCATAGAAGCGACCGGCGATGTCCGACAGTTGTGCGATCAGGCCCTTTACCGGGATGAGAGGCGCATCGGTGATCGGCAATACCGTGGCGCCCTGCACTTCGTAAGCCACCGCCGCCGCACCGCGTTTCAGCGCATCGGCGATATGCTCGCGGCCGTCGACCTTGGCCCCGGGCACAGCCAGGAACAGATCGCCCGGGCGCACATTGCGGCTGTCCAGGGTCAATTCGCGAATCAGCGGATCGCTGCTGGCATTGGCGAACAATTTACTCAGTGGCATCGTCATCAACCGCGCCCTCCTTTGGCGGGCGCAGCATCAGCTTGCTGCTGGGAAGTCGGCAGGTTGTCTGGCGGTACGTTCATCAGCCGCAGAGTGCCGGACATGACCTTGCTGAACACCGGCGCGGAAACCAGACCACCGAAATAGCCACCCTTGCTCGGCTCGTCGATAACCACGACGACGGCATAGCGTGGATCGCTCATCGGACCGAAACCGGCAAACAGCGAGCGGTAGGCGTTCTCGGTGTATCCCTTGGAGCCGATGGTGGCTTTACGGGCGGTACCAGACTTGCCGGCGACGTGATACGAAGGCACCTGGGCCCGGAATACACCGCGCGGCGCTTCGATCACCTGTTGCAGCATCTGCTGGATGGTTTCTGCGGTTTCCTTCGGCACGACCTGGGTCGACTCCGGCGCCTTGTCCACCTTGAGGATGCTCAGCGGAACCATTTTGCCGTCGTTGGCCAAGGCCGCGTAGGCATGTACCAGTTGCAGCGCGGTCACGGAAAGGCCGTAGCCATAGGACAGGGTCGCGGTTTCGGCCTTGCGCCATTCACGGTGGTTGGGCAGGTTGCCGACCCGCTCGCCCGGGAAGCCAAGGCCGGTGTACTGACCCAGTCCCAGTTGCGACATCACCCGGTAAATCGCTTCGCCACCGATATCGAACGCGACCTTGGACATGCCGACGTTACTGGAGTTGATCAGGATGCCGGTCAGGTCAAGGACCGGACCCTCGGTCTTGGACACGTCACGGATGGTGTAGCGACCCAACTGCAGGGTGCCCGGATAGACTTCGACCTTGTCGGTCGGCTTCCAGCGCCCACTCTGCAATGCGGCACTCATGGACAGCGGCTTGACCGTCGAGCCTGGCTCGAACACGTCGATGATCGCCCGGTTGCGCATCGCCGCCGGGAACATGCTGCGACGGTTGTTCGGGTTATAGGTTGGCTGGTTAACCATGGCCAGGACTTCGCCGGTCTTCACGTCCATGATCACCAGGCTGCCGGCCTTGGCTTCCTGCTCGGCAATGGCATTGCGCAGTTCGCGGGTGGCCAGGTACTGCAGGCGCAGGTCAATCGACAACGCCAAGGTCTTTCCGGCCTTGGCGTTCTTGGTGACCTGGACGTCCTTGATCAGGCGACCGCGGCGGTCCTTGATGACCTGGCGCTTGCCGGGCACACCGGCCAGCCACTCGTCGTAGGCCAGTTCGACACCTTCACGGCCATGGTCGTCAAGGTCAGTGAAGCCGACCATGTGCGCGGCGACATCACCTGCGGGATAGAAACGACGAAATTCCTCGATGCCGTAGACACCAGGAACCTTGAGTTCGAGCACCGCCTGCCCCTGCTCCGGGGTCAGGCCGCGAACCAGGTAGATGAACTCCTTGTTCGCCTGCTGCTCCAGGCGCTCGGTAAGCTGCTTGGGATTTTGCCCGAGCGCTGCGGCCAGGGCCGGCCAGCGGTCCTTGGAGGCCTGCATGTCCTTGGGGTTGGCCCACAGGGTGGTGACCGGAGTACTCACGGCCAGGGGTTCACCGTTGCGGTCGGTGATCAGGCCACGGTGAGCCGGGATGGGAATGTGCCGCATGCTGCGAGCATCGCCCTGACTTTTCAGGAAGTCACGGTCGACCACCTGCAGATCGATGATCTGCCAGGCGATGGCACCGACCATGAGCGCCAGCAAACCCAGCACGACCCGGAAGCGCCAAGGATAGAGGGCGCCCTCGAGCTTCATCATGGCGCCACCATCCGCACTTCGTCAGCGGCAGGGACGCGCATTTTCAACTGCTCGCTGGCCAGGTTTTCGATACGGCTGTGGGCGGTCCAGGTGCTTTGCTCGAGAATCAACCGACCCCACTCGGCTTGCGCCTTGTCGCGCTCGTTGAGCTCGCCATAAAGAGTGTTGAGGAGCTGACGATTCCAGTGCGCGCTGTAGGACACCGCAACCGAGGAAACGAGCACGCCAATGAACAGCAGGAGCATCAGGAAGCTCCCGCCTGGCAGAGGCTTGGCGTAAAGCCTGCTCACCGCAGTTTCTCCGCCACACGCAGGACCGCGCTACGCGACCGTGGGTTGGCCTTGAGCTCGGCATCCGAGGCGAACTGGGCCTTGCCGATCAGCTTGATCTTCGGTTCGAACGGCTTGTGCTGGACCGGCAGGTTGCGCGGCAGGTTGTCCTGCTCGCCCTTGGCCAGCTTGCGCATGAACAATTTGACGATACGGTCTTCGAGGGAGTGGAAGCTGATCACCGCCAGGCGGCCGCCAACTTCCAGGGCATCCATGGCGGCTTCGAGACCGGCTTCGAGATCGCCCAGTTCGTTGTTCACATGAATGCGCAGCCCCTGGAAAGCACGGGTCGCCGGGTTCTTGCCTTTTTCCCAGGCAGGGTTGGCGACCTTGAGCACTTCCGCCAGGTCGGCAGTGCGAGTGAAAGGCTGCTCTTCGCGGCGCTGGACAACCGCGCGAGACATACGCTTGGCGAAACGCTCTTCGCCGTACTCCTTGAATACCCGGGCGATTTCTTCCTCGGGTGCGGTAGCGATGAATTCCGCGGCACTGACACCCCGGGAAGGATCCATGCGCATATCCAGCGGACCGTCATTGAGGAAGCTGAAACCACGCTCGGGATCGTCCAGTTGCGGGGACGATACGCCAAGGTCGAACAACACGCCGCTGACCTTGCCGGCGAGACCCCGTTCGGCGACCTCCGAGCCCAGCTCGGCAAAACTGCGCTGCACAATGACAAAGCGGCCGTCTTCGGCCGCCAGCGCTTGCCCGGTGGCAATCGCCTGAGGATCCTTGTCGAATCCAAGCAAGCGCCCATCCGGCCCAAGGTTCTGCAGAATCAATCGACTGTGACCGCCGCGACCGAAAGTGCCATCCAGATAACAGCCATCCGCGCGCACCGAGAGAGCCTCGACGGCCTCGTCCAGAAGTACGGTGATGTGGTTAAAGCCGCTATCAATAGTCACAGGATCAAATCACGCAGTTCATCGGGCATCGCGCCCGGTTGTTGAATGGCTGCCAGGTCCGCTGCGGAAACAGCATTCCAGGCATCCTCGTCCCACAGTTGGAATTTGTTCAGTTGCCCCACCAGCATCGCGCGCTTATCGAGCTTCGCGTATTCGCGCAAACGCGGCGGAACCAGAAAACGCCCACTGCCGTCGAGCTCCAGATCCACCGCATTGCCTATCAGCAAACGCTGCAGGCGGCGGTTTTCTTCGCGTAACGACGGCAAGGCGCGCAATTTGGCTTCGATCAGTTCCCACTCATCGAGCGGGTACACACACAAGCAAGGATCCACAGCGTCGATCGTCACGATCAATTGCCCCGAGCTGCGCGAATCAAGCTCGTCGCGGTACCGGCTCGGCATTGCGAGACGGCCCTTGGCATCGAGGTTGATTGCGTTTGCTCCGCGAAACACGGCTGCGCTTCCCTAAATGTTAGCTTTTTTGTGCCTGAAAACCCACTTCATGCCACTTTCTGCCACTTGCGCACACTATAGGAATCCGCCTACCGCACCGTCAAGGCGCGCATATAAGGAAAACCCTTACAGATCGGCGATTTAGCGTAACAAGGACAGACACAAGGCTAATTCGGGGGATTTTTCGGAGGGAAAAGACGAACTCACTCAAACGAATAGAGTGTGAAGTTAAAGTGATTTATTAAGAGTAAGACTTTTTTGGTATTACCGAAGCGGCTTCTGCCATGGAATCAAGCAGAGAGAGAAAGGAGTGGAGAGTCGATCTATAAGCCGGGTTCTGTCGAGGACAGTCATTCCTCTACGACGGCCATCACTGGACGTCTTTAGCAACCTACCCGGTTCCAACGCGGGCCGCGCCATATGGAACCCTATTTGGTCTTGCTCCGAGTGGGGTTTGCCTAGCCACGAACTGTTACCAGTCGTGCGGTGCGCTCTTACCGCACCTTTTCACCCTTACCGCCCCGGCGCCCGGAGGCACTGGGGTGGCGGTCTGTTTTCTGTGGCACTTTCCCGCGAGTCACCTCGGATTGCCGTTAGCAATCACCCTGCTCTGTGAAGTCCGGACTTTCCTCGACACCGCCGGTGCCGCGGCCGCCCAGCCAGCTCATCCGCCCTAACAAGGTACCGGTCGCGGGGCCATACTGTGACCATGGCTCAGGTTCCGCCTGCCCGCTACCTGATGCGGGCCAAGGATCTGGTGGACGCGCGCTATTCCGAGCCGATCACCGTCGACGACCTTGCCGCCGCCGCCGGGCTGTCCCGGGCCCACTTCAGCCGGATGTTCACCAGGACCTTCGGCGAGTCGCCGCGGGCCTATCTGCAGACTCGCCGGCTGGAGCGCGCGGCCGCGCTGCTGCGCCACACCGACAGGTCGGTGGCCGACATCTGCGTGATGGTGGGTCTGCAGAGCGTCGGTTCGTTCACCACGAGCTTCGCCCGGACCTACGGGCTGCCGCCCGCTGCCTACCGCGCGTCGATGCCACCCGCGGCGATCCACGCGAGGATCCCGAGCTGCATCCTGCGGCGCGACACCCGACCGAAGGCCGACACCCGAAAGACAGCACACGGGGAGAAGACGCCCGCACCGGCGCCGTCGTAGCGTCGGGGTCATGATCAAGATCGCCAGCGCCCACTTGTGGGTACACGACCAGGAAGTCGCACTGAAATTCTGGACCGAGAAGGTGGGTTTGGAAGTGCGCCAGGATGTTTCGCTCCCCGACGGGGACACCCCATTCCGGTGGCTGACCGTCGGGCCGCCCGGCCAGGACGACGTGTCGATCGTGCTGATGGCCGTGCCCGGTGAACCCGTGATGGACGAGACGACCAAGTCGCAGGTGCTCGACCTCACCGCGAAGGGGTTCGCCGGCACCATCTTCCTGACCACCGACGACTGCCGCGCCAGCTACGAAGAGCTGAAGGCGCGCGGCGTCGAGTTCACCGAGGAGCCGCACGAGATGCCCTACGGCATCGACTGCGGATTCCGGGACCCGTCGGGCAACAGCGTGCGCTTGACCCAGCTGGCCGAGGTCCCGCTGGGCGCTTAGGCGGCGTCGAAGGTGACGAGGTCGATGCTGAGTGCGTGTCAGCCTTCGAGATCGCCTTCGGTTTCGAGCAGCACCTGCCGCAGTCCGTCCAGGGTGCTCTGCTCAGGGGCCGCCCACATGCCGCGACCGGCTGCCTCGAGCAGCCGCTCGGCCATGCCGTGCAACGCCCACGGGTTGGACTCCGACATGAACTTGCGGTTCTCGTCGTCGAGGACGTAACTCTGTGAGAGCTGCTCGTACATCCAGTCGGCCATCACGCCGGCGGTCGCGTCGTAGCCGAACAGGTAGTCGACGGTGGCGGCCATCTCGAACGCCCCCTTGTAGCCGTGCCTGCGCATCGCGTTGATCCAGCGCGGGTTCACCACCCGCGCCCGGAACACCCGGGTGGTCTCCTCGGACAGCGTGCGGGTGCGCACCGCGTCGGGCCGGGTGTTGTCACCGATGTAGGCGGCCGGATCCTTGCCGGTCAGCGCGCGGACCGTGGCCACCATGCCGCCGTGGTACTGGAAGTAGTCGTCGGAGTCGGCGATGTCGTGCTCGCGGGTGTCGGTGTTCTTGGCCGCCACCGAGATCCGCCGGTAGGCCCGGTTCATGTCGTCGGTGGCCGGAGCCCCGTCCAGTCCGCGGCCGTAGGCGAAGCCGCCCCACGCGGTGTACACCGCCGCCAGATCCGCGTCGTCGCGCCAGTTGCGGCTGTCGATCAACTGCAGCAGACCTGCACCATAGGTGCCGGGCTTGGAGCCGAAAATTCTTGTCGTGGCCCGTCGTTGGTCACCGTGCTCCGACAGGTCGACCTGCGCGTGGGCCCGTACGTAGTTGTCCTCGGCGGGTTCGTCGAGTCCGGCCACCAATTGCACCGCGTCGTCGAGCATCGACACCACGTGCGGGAACGCGTCACGGAAGAACCCCGAGATGCGCACGGTGACGTCGATGCGGGGGCGGCCCAGTTCGGCCGTCGGGATCGCTTCCAGGTCGACCACGCGGCGTGACGCGTCATCCCAGATCGGCCGCACACCGAGCAGCGCGAGGACCTCGGCGATGTCGTCGCCGGAGGTGCGCATCGCCGAGGTGCCCC
>DQAA01000457.1:3609-4713 GCA_003523465.1 Pseudomonas sp. | reverse complement strand
GCGGGTTCACCCGCGATGACGTCGGTGAATTCACTACCGCATCGCGGGTGAACCCGCTCCCACAGGGTCCGCGTTACGCTCCCAGGCTTAGCCCTGCCACTTGCCCCCTTCGACGATCACGCTCTCCGGCTTGGTGTCATCGCTCAGTTCCTTGCGCACGTACTGGTCATACAGCTTGAGCAGGTACTTCTCCTCGCCCAGGCGCGCCAGCTCGGCGTTGACCCAGTCGCGCAGCTCGATATTGCCCTTCTTCACCGCCGGGGCGATCGGCGCTTCTTCGCCGAGGAATTCCGGCAGCACGCGGTAGCCCGGGTTCTGCTTGGACCAGCTGAACAGGATCAGGTTGTCCTGGGCGTAGGCATCGCCACGACCGTTGGCCAGGGCCTGCAGCGATTCGCTGTTCTTCTCGAACTTGAGCAGTTTCCAGTCCGGGTGGTTCTTGGTCAGCCAGATATCGGCGGTGGTGCCGGTGGTGACGATGGTGGTCTTGTTCGCTAGGTCGTCGAGCTTCTTCACCTCGCTGCCATCGGCGACCAGCGCCTGCACGGCAACCCGCAGGTTGGGGTTGGTGAATTCCACCGCTTCCTTGCGCTCCGGGGTGACGGTCATGTTGGCCAGGATCAGGTCGACCTTGTCGCTCTGCAGGAACGGAATGCGGCTGGCCGGCTCGACCGCGACGAACTCCACCTTGTTCTCGTCGCCCAGCAGCGACTTGGCGAAGGCGCGGCCGATATCGGTGTCGAAGCCGACATAGCGGCCGCTCTCGTCGACGAAGCCGAACGGTGGTTTGTCGGTAAACACGCCGACGATCAGCTTGTCCCGGGCCTTGATGGTCTCCAGGTAGCTGGCGGTGGCCGGGGCCGGTGCGGCGGCGGCAGCGGATTTCGGCGCCTCGGCGGCCTTGTCGCAGCCGGCCAGCAAGGCCAGGCCGAGCAGCGAGAAGAGCAGTTTCGAAGTCTTGGCAGTTTTCATATCAGTTCCTTTTGAGGTCTCTCGGGCAGGCTTTCGACGTAGGAGAATTTCTCCAGGAACTGCTGCGCGCGTGCGGTCTGCGGGTTCGTAAAGAAGCTCTCGGGGGAGCGCTGTTCAAGGATCCTGCCGGCC
>DQAA01000457.1:1547-3600 GCA_003523465.1 Pseudomonas sp. | reverse complement strand
CGATGAGCAGGGTCATGCCGTCGCGGGCCAGGCCCTGGATCACCTGCAGCACTTCCTTGACCATCTCCGGATCGAGGGCGGCGGTGACTTCGTCGAACAGCATCACCCGCGGGTTCATGCACAGCGAGCGGACGATGGCGATGCGTTGCTGCTGGCCGCCCGAGAGCTGGCGCGGGTAGGCGTCGCGCTTGTCCAGCAGCCCAACCCGGGCCAGCAGCGCCTCGGCCTGGGCCACGGCTTCGGCGCGCGGTCGCTTCTGCACCTTGAGCGGGCCGAGCAGCAGGTTATCGAGCACGCTCATGTGGCCGAACAGGTGATAGCTCTGGAACACCATGCCGACCTGCTGGCGGACTTCGCGCCAATCGGTCTTCGCGTCCAGCAGCTCGCGGCCTTCCAGTTTCAGGCTGCCGCCGTGGGCGTTTTCCAGGCCGTTGAGGCAGNNAGCCCGGCCAGCAGGCGCAGCAGGGTGCTTTTGCCGCAGCCGCTGGGGCCGAGGATCACCACCACTTCGCCGGCCTGGACCGACAGGTCAATGTCCTTGAGCACCTGCTGCTCGCCGAAGAACTTGTTGAAACCCTTGAACTCGATCAATGCGCTCATGCGTGCGTCCAGCGCCGCTCCAGCACGCGCGAGGCGGCCGACAGCGGGTAACAGATAAGGAAGAAGAACAGGAACAGCGCGCCGTAGATCAGCACCGACTCATAGGTGCGCTCGATGATCTGCTGGCCGACCTTGATCACGTCCACCACGCCGATCAGCACCGCCAGGGAACTGGTCTTGATGATCCGCGTGTAGACGTTGATGGTCGGCGGGGTCATGCGTTTCAGGGCCTGGGGCAGCAGGACGTACCCGTAGAGCTGCCAGCCGGACAGGCCGATGGACAAGCCCGCCTCGCGCTGGCCCCGTGGCAGCGACAGCAGCGCGCCGCGCACCACCTCCCCCACCTCGCTGGCGCCCCACAGCGCCAGGACCAGCACCGCGCACCAGAAACTCGGCAGGCTGAGGCCGAGGAAGATCGGCAGGCCGAAGAACAGCAGGTACAGCCAGACCAGCACCGGAATGGCGCGGAACAGCTCCAGGTAGACCCGCAGGACCAGGTTCACGCCGCGCTTGCCGAGGGTCGCCAGCACGCCGTAGAGCACGCCGCCGAGGGTCGCGAAGAGAATCCCCAATCCCGAGATCGCCAGGGTTTGCCCGGCGCCCTTGCCCAGTTGCGGCAAGGACACCAGCAATAGCTCAAGACCCGAACTGGCCATGTTGCAGCCTCCGTTCCAGGCGGCTCAGCAGCAACGACAGCGGGAGGAACAGCAAGACGCAGATCAGCGTCATCACCGCGAGCATTTCGTAGGTCTTGTAGTAGAGGGCGATGTAGCTCTTGGTGGTGTAGAGAATCTCCGGCACCGCCACCGCCGAGACCACCGTGGTTTCCTTGAGCAGGAAGATGAAGTTGGCGAACAGCGCCGGCAGGCTCAACAGGCCGGCCTGGGGCAGGATCACATGGCGCAGCAGCTGGAGTTCGGAAAGGCCGATGGAGCGTCCCGATTCCAGTTGCGCGGCGGGCACGGCCTCGACGCCGGCACGCAGGACCTCGGTGAGGTAGGCGCCGCCGAGGAAGGTCATGGTGACGATGGCAGCGGCGAAACCGGAAATCTTCACCCCCAGGGCGGGCAAGGCGAAATAGACGAAGAACAGCTGGATCAGCAACGGCGTATTGCGCGCCAGCTCGACGTAGAGCGCGACCAGGCGGTGCAGGACGGGGATGCGGTAAAGCAGGATCGGGGCGTTGATCAGCGCGACCACCAGCGAGGTGGCGATGGCGATCAGGCCGACCTGCAGGGTAACGCCAACGGCTTTGAGAAAGGCCGGAAGCGTGCTGAGGACGAAGGCGAAATCGAAGGTCATGAACAGGTCTTTCCCGGACCGGCGAAGAGGTGCGAGGCGGATAAGCCTCATTGGGGAAAGACTCTAAAGGTATAAAAATTAAAATTTAAATACCGTTATTGCATATTGATAGCACCTGAATTTCAGGCCGTTACGCGGACCTTGTGGGAGC
>DQAA01000457.1:0-1537 GCA_003523465.1 Pseudomonas sp. | reverse complement strand
CCGCTCCCACAGGGTCCGCGTCCGTCAACGAAAAAGGGGCCAAATTGGCCCCTTCCGTTTAGCAGTAGCGATGAATCAGAACGCCGGCAGTACCGCGCCGCTGTACTTCTTCTCGATGAAGGTCTTCACCTCAGGCGAGGTCAAAGCCTTGGCCAGCTTCTGGATGGCGTCGCTGTCCTTGTTGTCCGGACGGGCCACCAGGAAGTTGACGTAAGGCGAGTCGCTGCCCTCGATCACCAGCGCGTCTTTCGCCGGGTTCAGGCCGGCTTCCAGCGCGTAGTTGGTGTTGATCATGTCCAGGTCGACCTGGTCCAGCACACGCGGGAGCATGGCCGATTCCAGTTCGCGGAATTTCAGTTTCTTCGGGTTCTCGGCGATGTCTTTCGGGGTCGCCAGGGCGTTCTGCGGATCCTTCAGGGTGATCAGGCCAGCCTTCTGCAGGAGCAGCAGAGCGCGACCGCTGTTGCTGCCTTCGTTCGGGATGGCGACGGTGGCGCCTTCCTTCAGCTCGGCCAGGCTTTTGACTTTCTTCGAGTAGCCACCGAACGGCTCGACGTGAACGCCGATCACGGTTTCCAGGTGGGTGCCCTTGCCTTCGTTGAAGTTCTTCAGGTACGGCAGGGTCTGGAAGTAGTTGGCATCCAGGCGCTTCTGGTCGACCTGCACGTTAGGCTGCACGTAGTCGGTGAAGACCTTGATTTCCAGGTCCACGCCTTCTTTGGCTAGGGTCGGCTTGATCAGCTCCAGGATCTCGGCATGGGGTACCGGGGTGGCGGCTACCACCAGCTTCTCGCCCGCCTGGGCAAAACCGGCAACCGACAGCGCGGCAGCCAGGGCAGAGAACAACAGAGCCTTTTTCATGTGCAGTCCTTATTGGTATTCCGCGCCTCGTGGGCGGCGATCAGTGTTGGTTGGCCGGACCCGTGTTGCCCGGCGTGAGGCGGACAATACCTAGATTTTTTATTCCGTAACAATATCTTTTGATTAGCTGCTTATGCCTTTTTGTAATGCGCTCACCGCAACGCTCTAGCTTGCGGCTTGCGTCAGGCGCAACAGGCTCTGTTCGAGCAGTTTGCGCAGGGCGCGTCGTTCCTGTTCGTCACCCAGTTCGACAAGGCGGTCCAGGCGTTGGGCCAGGGCGTGCAACGGCGTCGGCAGGTTCAGATGGTCCGGCAGGATTTCATCACCGCTGCCCTGGAGCAGGGCGAAGTGGATGACGTTTTCCAGCTCGCGGGTGTTGCCCGGCCAGTCGTGCAGTTCCAGCACCCGCTGGGCTTCTTCGCTGAGCAGCGGCACCGGGCGGTTGAGTCTCGGGCTGTAGATACCGACGAAGTACTCGGCCAGCGGCAGGATATCGCCGACCCGCTCGCGCAGGGCCGGCAGTTCAAGGCGGCCTTCGTGGAGGTAGTCGTAGAGACGCGGATGGAAGTGCCCCGCCGCCACCGCCTCGGCCAGGTCGATGCTCGATGCCGCAACCAGGCGTACATCCACCGGATGCGGCTGCTGCGCGCCGACGCGGTAGACCTCGTGGTTTTCC
>DQAA01000411.1 GCA_003523465.1 Pseudomonas sp. | reverse complement strand
GCATCGGCCGCAAGCAGGTGCTGATGATGACCCTGCTGCTGATGGGCCTGGCCACCTTCGCCATCGGCCTGCTACCCACCTACGCCAGCATCGGCCCCTGGGCGCCGGCTCTGCTGGTGTTCTGCCGCCTGCTGCAGGGCTTTTCCGCCGGCGGCGAACAGGTCGGCGCCAGCCTGCTGACCATGGAACACGCACCCGGCAAGAGCAAAACCTTCTACACCAGCTGGCTGATCAACGGCGCCTCCATGGGGTCGATCCTCGCCACGTCGGTGTTCATTCCGCTGTCGATGCTCAGCCAGGAGCAATTGCTGGACTGGGGCTGGCGGATTCCCTTCCTGCTCAGCGCGGTGATGGTGGTGATCACCTGGCTGATCCGCCGTGGCGTCGAGGAAAGCCCGGAATTCAAAGCGAGCAAGCCGACGCCGCAACGCCTGCCGGTGGCCGAACTGTTCAGCAAGGAACGTCGGGCCTTCTTCACCGTGTTCTGTTGTGCGCTGATCTGTGCGGTGTCGTCGCTGGTGATGATCTTCGGCCTGTCCTGGGCGACCAATAACCAGAACGTCGATCGCCCGTCGATGCTCAGCGCCATCGCGGCCAGCCAGGTGGTGGCGCTGATCTGCCAGCCGCTGTTCGGCCTGCTCGCCGACCGTATCGGGCGCAAGCGGATCTTCGCCATCGGCTCTCTGGCCTGCTGCGCCGGGGTGTTCCTGTTCCTCTGGGCGATCAGCACCGCCAACCTCGGCCTGATCCTGTTCAGCACCGTGCTGCTCAAGGGCGTGCTGTACAGCGCACCCAACGCCTTGTGGCCCTCGTTCTACGCCGAGATGTTCAGCATTCGCGTGCGCTATACCGGCGTGGGCCTGGCGACCCAGTTGAGCTTCATCATTGCCGGCTTCTCGCCAAGCCTGTGCTACGCGTTGATGGCCGACGGCAACGACTGGATTCCGGTGGCCTGCTTTATCGGCGGGCTGGCATTGATCGCTGCGATCGCGGCGATGGTGTCGCGGCCGGCGGGTGCCGAAGAGCCGCTGTTGCAGGCGCGGCACGCTTGATTCCCTCTTGGCCCCGCCTCAGTGCGGGGCCTTTCTTTTTCAAGGAGTACACCCATGGCTTTTGCATTGATCGCCCACGATTACCCGGACGCGCTGGAACGGCGCATGGCCTGCCGGGAGCAGCATCTGGCGCGGCTCAAAGCGCTGGCGGAGCAAGGATTGTTCCTGGGCGGCGGGGTTTTGCTGGATGAAAACGGGAAGATGATTGGCTCGAACGTGCACCTGGGGTTCGAGCGGCGGGAAGAGCTGGAGGCCTGGTTGCAGGGTGAGGTTTATGTGACGGAGCAGGTTTGGGAGAACGTCGAGATTCGGGAGATCCGGCTGTTCAGCCCGGCCTGATGAAACGACGCGGACCCGCTCCCACAGGGGCCGCGTTGCGCTCCGGAGGGTTGAAATGAGATTCGATATCAATTAACTTTCGTTACTTTATATCATCTCAACTGGAGCACCCCATGAAACCCGGCATCCACCCCGCCTACCGCCCTGTCCTGTTCCACGACACCAGCGCCAATGCCTTCTGGCTGATCGGCTCTACCGTCGATACCGACAAGACCTACGTCCATAGCGACGGCAACACCTATCCCTACGTGACCCTGGACGTCTCCAGCGCCTCCCACCCGATCTACACCGGCCAGGAACGCAAGGCCAAGACCGAAGGCCGGGTCGCGGGCTTCAACAAGCGCTTCGCCGCCTTTACCAGCAAATAAAAAACGCCGCTTTCCGGAACCCGGAAAGCGGCGTTTTCTTCAATCCCGAAACGGCTTAGACGGCCAGGGCGCGCTCACGCAGTTCGGTGTTGAGGATGCGATCGTTCTCGCTGTAGTCGACCGGAACGTCGATCACATGCACGCCCGGGGTCCTGATGCAGTGCTCCAGCAGCGGCAGCAAGCCTTCCGCGCTTTCCACCCGGTGACCGTTGGCACCGTAGGCTTCGGCGTATTTGACGAAGTCCGGGTTGCCGTAGTCCAGGCCGAAATCGGTGAAGCCCATGTTCGCCTGCTTCCAGCGGATCATGCCGTAGCCATCGTCACGCAGGATCACCACGGTGACGTGCATGTTCAGACGGACTGCGGTTTCCAGCTCCTGGCTGTTCATCATGAAGCCGCCGTCGCCACAAACAGCGATCACCGGACGGTCCGGGTACACCAGGTGCGAAGCCATGGCCGACGGCAGGCCCGCGCCCATGGTCGCCAGGGCGTTGTCCAGCAGCACGGTGTTGGGCTTGTGCGCCTTGTAGTTGCGGGCGAACCAGATCTTGTAGATGCCATTGTCCAAAGCAACGATGCCTTCGGACGGCAGGGCGCGACGGACATCGGCCACCAGGCGCTGCGGGTACACCGGGAAGCGGTTGTCGTCCTTGCCTTCGGCGATCTGCGCTTCGTTGGCCTCGCGAATCGCCATCAGGCGGGTGAAGTCCCAGTGCGACACGTCGCCCAGGCCTTCGCCGATCTGCCAGACGGCGTTGGCGATATCGCCGATCACTTCGATCTGCGGGAAGTACACGGCATCGACTTCGGCGGAGCGGAAGTTGATGTGGATGACTTCGGTGCCGCCACGGACCATGAAGAACGGCGGCTTCTCGATCACGTCATGGCCGATGTTGATGATCAGGTCGGCAGCCTCGACCGCACGGTGCACGAAGTCACCGGAGGACAGCGCGGCGTTGCCGAGGAAGCGCGGGTTGCGCTCGTCCACTACGCCCTTGCCGAGCTGGGTGGTGACGAACGGGATACCGGTTTTCTCGATCAGCTGTTCGAGGACCTTGGCGGTCATCTTGCGGTTGGCGCCGGCGCCGATCACCAGGATCGGGCTGCGGGCGGTACGCAGCTTGTCGATGGCGGCGTCGATGGCCACGTGCTCGGCCAGCGGGCGGCGGTGCAGGCTTGGCGGGATCGGCAGGACGTCG
>DQAA01000216.1 GCA_003523465.1 Pseudomonas sp. | reverse complement strand
AGCAGTGCCAGCAAGGGCGAGCAGATCTCCCGCGACAGCGTGCACAGTGTCGAAGCGGTGCAGCAGGCCCTGGGCGGGATCAGCGAGGCGGTCAGCCGGATCACCGGCATGAGCCAGCAGATCGCCACGGCGTCCGAGCAGCAAAGCCATGTGGTGGAAGACATCAACCAGCAGATCGTGCGCATCGCCCAGCTCTGCGACCGCAGCGCCGGGCAGGCCCGGGAGGGCGCGGAAATCAGCCAGGAGCTGGAGCGCATGGCCGGTTACCTGCACGATCTCGCAGAACGCTTCAACCGCTAGTTCCCCTCACCGGCCCACAAGGATGTGGGTGCTTTCCGGGACTGCTGTGGCAAACTTCACCGCCCCAGGAGAACCCGATGTCCAGAATCCAGTGCGAACGCTGCCTGCGTCCACAAAGCCACTGCCTTTGCCCCTTGATCCCGTCCCTCGACTCGCGAACCCGCGTGGTGCTGTTGCAGCATCCCGATGAAGTGCGCCATGCGCTGAATACCGCGCGGTTGGCGGCGTTGGGGTTGCGTAACGGGGAGCTGCGGGTGGGGGAGGTGTTCGAGGAACTATCGGCGTTGATCGCCACGCCGGGGTATCGGGTGGGGCTGCTGTTTCCCGGCGAAGCCGCGCAGCCGCTGGTGCCCTATGCCGGGGAGGCGGATGAGCGACCGTGGTTGTTGATCGTGCCGGACGGTACCTGGCGCAAGGCGCGCAAGTTGCTTTATCTCAATCCGCTGCTGGACGGGTTGCCAAGGGTGACCCTGGCCGAAGTGCTGCCGTCGCGCTACCGCTTGCGCAAGGCGCCGGAAGAGGGGGCGTTGTCGACGGTGGAGGCGGTGACCCAGGCGCTGAACGTGCTGGAGGGCGCGGGGCGTTTCGACGCGCTGTTGCGGCCGTTTGAGGCATTGATCGAGGGGCAGATCGCGGCGATGGGGTTGGAGACGTTCGAGCGCAATCACTTGCGTTGATATTGATGGCCTCATCGCTGGCAAGCCAGCTCCCACAGGTTCAGTGCTGCTCTCGAGGGCAGTGGTGTGTCCATGGCACTGGATCACACAAGACCTGAGGCCTGTGCAAATCCCTGTGGGAGCTGGCTTGCCGGCGATGAGGCCATCAGGAACACAGAAGATCTCCAGCCCTTACCTCTCCCTCAAGGCCTCGGTCCGCGCTTTCAGCACCGGCTTCAACAGGTAATCCAGCACGCTCTTCTCGCCGGTGATGATATCCACCGTCGCCACCATCCCCGGAATGATCAGCAACGGCTTGTTATCCCCGCCCAGGTGATTCTTGTCGGTGCGCACCTGGATCATGTAGAACGCGTTGCCCTTGTCGTCGGTGATGGTGTCCGCGCCGATCAGTTCCAGCTTGGCCTTGAGCCCGCCATAGATGGAGTAGTCATAGGCACTGAACTTGACCATCGCGTTCTGACCCGGATGCAGGAAGGCGACATCCTGCGGGCGCACCCGGGCCTCGATCAGCAGGTTGTCTTCCACCGGGACGATTTCCACCATGTCGCTGCCGGGCTGGACCACGCCGCCGATGGTGTTGACCTTGAGCTGCTTGATGATGCCGTGCACCGGCGAGACCACCGTGGTGCGGTTGACCCGGTCGTCGATGGCGACGCTGGTGGCGGTGATCTTCGACAGGTCGGTGCGTTTCTCGTTGAGCTCCTTGGCCGCTTCGGAGCGGAAGCCGGCATCCGACTCCTCGATCTTGCTCCTGATCTCCGCCACTGCCGCCTCGGCCCGGGGAATCGCCAGGCTGGTGGCGTTCAGCGAACCGCGGGCTTCCACGGCGTTGCGCTTGAGACGGAGGATCTCCACCGGCGAGATGGCCCCGGTCTTCACCAGCGGCGTCGACATGTCCAGCTCCTGCTGCAGCAGGGCGAGGGCGGAACGGTACTGCTCCACCTTGGAACGGAACTCCGCCAGTTCCTGGGTCTTCTGCCGCAGTTGCTCGTTCAGGGTCTGCTTTTCGCTGCTCAGGCGGCGTTGACGGGACTGGTACAACGACATCTCGTCCTCGGCCACCTGCGGCGCCTTGCTGCGGACTTCGTCGGACACCTTGAACGGCCGGCCCTCGGCTTCCGCTGCCAGGCGATCGACCTGGGCGGTGAGGGCGTAACGGTCGGCCTCGCTCTCGCCCTTGTTCGAACGGAACCGCGTGTCGTCGAGGCGCAGCAGGGTGTCGCCCTTGTTCACCATCTGTCCTTCGCGAACGAAGATCTCGGTGACGATGCCGCCTTCGAGGTTCTGGATCACCTGGACCTTGCTCGACGGAATCGCCTTGCCTTCGCCGGTGGTCACTTCATCGAGCACGGCGAATTTGGCCCAGACCAGCGCCACCAGCAGCAACGCCGCCGCCAGCCACACGGTGAGCCGCGACAGCCGTGGCGAATCCTGCAGGGTGGCGCTGGCCAGGTCCGGCAGGTACTCGTGTTCGGCGGTCTTGTTGAAGCTGTGCAGGTAGCTGCGTAGCGAGGACATGGAGGACCTCTCATCGGAACAACGTTTGACGCTGTCCCTGTGGAGGGACAGCGGTGTGCTTTCGGTTTTTACAACGCCTGCCCGACACGCCCCTTGCGCAGGGCATCGATGACCGCATCCTTGGCCCCGTCGGCAACGATCTTGCCGTTGTCCAGCACGATCAGGCGATCCACCAGGCTGAGCATCGAGGTGCGGTGGGTCACCAGCAGCAGGGTCTTGCCCTGGACCCAGCCATGCAGGCGCTGGCGCAGTTGTTCTTCGCTGCTGTTGTCCATGTGGCTGGTGGGTTCGTCGAGGACCATGATCGGTGGCTCCAGCAGCATCGCCCGGGCCAGCAGCACGGCCTGGCGCTGGCCGCCGGAGAGCA
>DQAA01000200.1 GCA_003523465.1 Pseudomonas sp. | reverse complement strand
ACAGCCGCCTGCTCAGCCCGGTCCAGCATGCCCGCGAAGGCATGCGCTTCAACGACGGACGCTGCGATCGCCAGGGCCGTTTCTGGGCCGGCAGCATGCTCATGGACATGCAGCAGGGCGTTCCGGTCGGTGCGCTGTACCGGCACGACGGCGAAGGCCGCCTGCATCGCCAGCTCGACGGCATGCTGGTGCCCAACGGCCTGGCCTTCAGCCCGGACGGCACGCGGATGTACCTCTCCGACTCGCACCCGAGCGTGCAGACCATCTGGGTCTTCGACTACGACATCGACACCGCCACGCCGCACAACCAGCGGGTGTTCGTCGATATGCACGAGCATCCCGGCCGTCCTGATGGCGCCGCCATCGACCAGGACGGCTGCTACTGGATCTGCGGCAACGATGCCGGGCTGATCCACCGTTTCACCCCGGACGGACGCCTCGACCGTTCGCTGGAAGTGCCGGTGAAGAAACCGGCGATGTGCGCCTTCGGTGGCGCCAACCTCGACACCCTGTTCGTCACCTCGATTCGTCCTTCGGGAATCGACCTCGCCGACCAGCCGCTGGCCGGCGGTGTGTTCGCCCTGGATCCCGGCACCAGAGGCCTGGAGGAACCCGCCGCGCGCGACTGAACGCTACACCGCACAACCTGCCGTCATACAAGCCAAACCGGATAACAACAAAACACGGAGCTTCACCATGACCTTCAAACGCAAGCTGCTTCTTGCCGCACTTCCATTCGCCTTCTCCGCTTCCGCCTTCGCGCTGGATATCAAGTTCGCCGACGTGCACCCGGCCGGTTACCCGACCGTGGTCGCCGAGCAGAACATGGGCAAAAAACTGGAACAGGCCACCAACGGCGAAATCACCTTCAAGATGTTCGCCGGTGGCGTACTCGGTTCCGAGAAAGAGGTGATCGAGCAGGCGCAGATCGGCGCCGTGCAGATGGCCCGGGTGAGCCTCGGTATCGTCGGCCCGGTGGTGCCGGACGTGAACGTGTTCAACATGCCGTTCGTGTTCCGCGACCATGACCATATGCGCAAGGTCATCGACGGCGAGATCGGCCAGGAGATCCTCGACAAGATCACCAATTCCGAATTCAACCTGGTGGCCCTGGCCTGGATGGATGGCGGCACCCGCAGCCTTTACACCAAGAAGCCGGTGCGTTCGCTGGAAGACCTCAAGGGCATGAAGATCCGGGTTCAGGGCAACCCGCTGTTCCTCGACATGATGAACGCCATGGGCGGCAACGGCATCGCCATGGACACCGGCGAAATCTTCAGCGCCCTGCAGACCGGTGTGATCGACGGCGCCGAGAACAACCCGCCGACCCTGCTCGAACACAACCACTTCCAGAGCGCCAAGTACTTCACCCAGACCAGCCACCTGATCCTGCCGGAGCCGGTGGTGATGTCGAAGACCACCTGGAACAAGCTGACCCCTGACCAGCAGACGCTGGTGAAGAAGGTCGCCCGCGAGGCGCAGTTCGAAGAGCGTGCGCTGTGGGACGCCAAGTCCGCCGCCAGCGAAGAGAAACTCAAGGCTGCCGGTGTCGAGTTCATCATCGTTGACAAGAAACCCTTCTACGACGCCACCGCCCCGGTACGCGAAAAATACGGCGCGCAATACGCCGACCTGATGAAGCGTATCGACGCCGTCGAGTAACCCTTTCCACATCGACCCTGGCCGTGCGGCATGTGCCGTGCGGCCGCTTTGGTGGTGCCTATGAAAACGCTCTTCCTGCGCCTGAACGACGTGCTGTACCGCGCCTGTATCTGGGTCGCCGGCCTGTCGATCCTGACCATGTCGCTGATCATTCCCTGGGGCATCTTCGCCCGCTACGTGCTGGGCTCAGGGTCCAGCTGGCCAGAACCCACCGCCATTTTGTTGATGGNNCTCGGGACCGGCTCCAGCTGGCCGGAGCCGGTGTCGATCCTGCTGATGGTGCTGTTCACCTTCGTCGGTGCCGCCGCCAGCTACCGTGCCGGCGCGCACATGGCCGTGGCCATGGTCACCGACCGCCTGAACCCGCCGCTGCGGCGGATGATCGGCGTGCTGGTGCAACTGCTGATGGTCCTGGTCTGCCTGTTCATGACCTGGTACGGCTTCAAGCTGTGCGTCACCACCTGGAACCAGTATCTGGCGACGCTGCCCAGCATCCGCGTGGGCATGACCTATGCGCCGATCCCCCTGGGTGGCGTGCTGACCCTGAGCTTCGTACTGGAAAAACTCATCCTGGGCGATCAAAGCCACCGCAAGGCGGTGCGTTTCGACCTGGTGGAAGAAAGCGAAGGAGCTGCATAAATGGATGCCTTCATTCTCCTGGGCAGTTTCATCCTGCTCATTCTTCTTGGCATGCCGGTGGCCTATGCCCTGGGCCTGGCGGCGCTGGTGGGCGCCTGGTGGATCGACATTCCGTTGCAGGCGATGATGATCCAGGTCGCCAGCGGGGTGAACAAATTCTCCCTGCTGGCGATTCCGTTCTTCGTCCTGGCTGGCGCGATCATGGCCGAAGGCGGTATGTCCAGACGGCTGGTGGCGTTCGCCGGGGTGCTGGTGGGCTTCGTCCGTGGCGGGCTGTCGCTGGTCAACATCATGGCCTCGACCTTCTTCGGCGCGATCTCCGGGTCGTCGGTGGCGGATACCGCTTCGGTGGGTTCGGTGCTGATTCCGGAAATGGAGCGCAAGGGCTATCCCCGTGAGTTCTCCACGGCGGTGACGGTCAGCGGTTCGGTACAGGCGCTGCTGACCCCGCCCAGCCACAACTCGGTGCTCTACTCGCTGGCGGCTGGCGGCACGGTATCGATCGCCTCGCTGTTCATGGCCGGGGTCATGCCCGGGCTGCTGCTCAGCGCGGTGATGATGGGCCTGTGCCTGATCTTCGCGAAGAAGCGCAACTACCCCAAGGGCGAAGTGATCCCGCTGCGCCAGGCACTGAAGATCGCCGGTGAGGCGCTCTGGGGCCTGATGGCCATGGTCATCATCCTCGGCGGCATTCTCTCGGGCGTGTTCACCGCGACCGAGTCGGCGGCGGTGGCGGTGGTCTGGTCGTTCTTCGTGACCATGTTCATCTACCGCGACTACAAGTGGCGCGACCTGCCCAAGCTGATGCACCGCACGGTGCGGACCATCTCCATCGTGATGATCCTGATCGGCTTCGCGGCGAGCTTCGGCTATGTCATGACCCTGATGCAGATCCCGTCGAAGATCACCACAGCGTTCCTGACCCTGTCGGATAACCGCTACGTGATCCTGATGTGCATCAACTTCATGTTGCTGCTGCTGGGCACGGTGATGGACATGGCGCCGCTGATCCTGATCCTTACGCCGATCCTGTTGCCGGTGATCAACGGTATCGGGGTCGACCCGGTGCACTTCGGCATGATCATGCTGGTCAACCTCGGTATCGGCCTTATCACGCCGCCGGTAGGTGCGGTGCTGTTCGTCGGCTCGGCCATCGGCAAGGTCACCATCGAGGCCACGGTCAAGGCGCTGTTGCCGTTCTACCTGGCGCTGTTCATGGTGCTGATGGCCGTGACCTACATCCCTGCAATCTCTCTCTGGCTGCCCAGCGTCGTGCTGTAAGCGGTCATTTGGGCGGGCCGGTACTGGCCCGCCTTTTTTTTCGCATATGGATTTCGCACATGGCTGTTTCTTCCGCTGCACCTGCGCTGTTCCCGCGCAAGCTGGCGATCGCGCTGCTGGCACTGCTGGCCTGTTCCTTTGCCGGCAACCATATCGCCGCGCGTTTCGCTTTCGATGACGGTACCGGGGTGTTGCTGGCGATTCTCTGTCGCTCCGGCATCACCTTGCTGGTGCTCGCCGGATTGCTGGTCTGGCAGCGGCAACCGCTGGGCCTGCCGGCCGGGACGTTGCGCTGGCAGTTGCTGCTCGGGTTGCTGATCGCGACCCAGAGTCTCTGTTTGTATTCGGCGGTGGCGCGGATTCCCGTGGCCCTCGCCTTGCTGGTGGGTAATACCTTTCCGATGTTGCTGGCGCTGTTGGGCTGGGCACTGGGTGGGCCGCGTCCGACCGGGCGCAGCGTGCTGTTCATGGGCCTGATTCTCTGCGGGCTGGTGCTGGCGCTGGATGTGCCGGTGCGCCTGGCCGACAGCGGCGAGGCCAATCCGCACTGGACCCTCGGTGTCAGCCTGGCCTTCTGCGCCGCCTGCGCCTTTGCC
>DQAA01000199.1 GCA_003523465.1 Pseudomonas sp. | reverse complement strand
CGGGAGCATCGCCGGGCACTGTTTCCCGCGGCGCTGCTGACCTGCGTGCTGACCTCGGCGGTGGTGGTGCTGGTGGTGATTACCCCGACCGTGATGCAGCAGCGTTTCGGCATGAGCGCCGGGCATACCTTCGCCTTGAGCAGCATCGGTATCGTTTTCCTCAATATCGGCTGCGTGCTGGCGGGGATGCTGGTGGATCGCATTGGCGCCTGGCGCGCGTTGATCATTTATTCGCTGTTGCTGCCGCTGGGGATTGGTGCGCTATACGCCAGCCTGGTGGCGGGCTGGGACACGGTCGGTGTGGCGTACGCCCTGGCCGGTCTGTCGTGCGGGGTGGTGGGGGTGGTGCCGTCGGTGATGGTCGGGCTGTTCCCGGCGAGGATCCGGGTTTCGGGGATTTCCTTCACCTATAACGTTGCCTACGCGCTGTGGGCGAGCACCACGCCGTTGCTGCTGATTGCCCTGATGCCGTGGAGCCCGTGGGTGTGCGTGGCGTTCTGCGCGGTGATGGGGTTTGTCGGGGTGCTGACGGCGATGTACTTCGGGGCGCGGGAGCGGTTGAGTACCGAAGAGGACCTGGCCCTGGCCAACAGCTGAATCCGGCCCAATGAAAAAGCCCCTCGCACCTTGCGGTGGAGGGGCTTTTTCGTGGGCGGCGACTTACATGTTCGGGTAGGTCGGGCCGCCAGCACCTTCCGGGGTAACCCAGGTGATGTTCTGCGACGGATCCTTGATATCGCAGGTCTTGCAGTGCACGCAGTTCTGCGCGTTGATCTGGAAGCGCTTGGCGCCGTCTTCCTGGGTGATCACTTCATACACGCCGGCCGGGCAGTAGCGCTGCGCCGGTTCGTCGTACAGCGGCAGGTTGGTGCCGATCGGGATGCCGGCGTCGGCCAGCTTCAGGTGGCACGGCTGTTCTTCTTCATGGTTGGTGCTGGAGAGGAACACCGAGCTCAGCTTGTCGAAGCTCAGCTTGCCGTCGGGTTTGGGGTAGTCGATCTTCGTCGAGTCGGCGGCCAGCTTGAGGCAGGCGTAGTCCGGCTTGGTGTCGCGCAGGGTGAACGGCAGCTTGCCGCCGAACCAGTTCTGGTCGACATAGTTGAACGCCGCGCCGAGCATCGGGCCGAACTTGTGCATGGCCGGGCCGAAGTTGCGGCTGGCGAACAGCTCTTCATGCAGCCAGCTGGCCTTGAACGCTTCGACGTAGCTGTTGAGCTGGTCGCCGCCTTCGCTACCGGCGATCAGGGCATCGGCCACCGCTTCGGCGGCGAGCATGCCGGACTTCATCGCGGTGTGGCTGCCCTTGATCTTGGCCACGTTCATGGTGCCCAGGTCGCAACCGATCAGGGCGCCGCCGTTGAAGACCATCTTCGGCAGCGAATTGATGCCGCCCTTGGCCAGGGCGCGGGCGCCGTAGCTGATGCGCTTGCCACCTTCGAGGTACTGGCTGATGACCGGGTGGTGCTTGAGGCGCTGGAACTCGTCGAACGGCGACAGAAACGGGTTGCTGTAGGACAGGTCGACGATCAGGCCGACCACCACCTGGTTGTTTTCCAGGTGATAAAGGAAGGAACCGCCGGTGTTGTCCTTCTTCATCACGTCCAGCGGCCAGCCAGCGGTGTGCACCACCAGGCCCTGTTCGTGCTTGGCCGGGTCGATTTCCCAGATTTCCTTGAGGCCGATGCCGTAGTGCTGGACGTCGGCGTCGCTGTCCAGGTTGAAGCGCTTGATCAGCTGTTTGCCGAGGTGACCGCGGCAGCCTTCGGCGAAGAGGGTGTACTTGCCGCGCAGTTCCATGCCCGGGGTGTACATGCCGTCCTTCGGGTTGCCTTCGCGGTCGACACCCATGTCGCCGGTAATGATCCCGCGGACCACGCCGTTGTCATCGAACAGCACTTCCTGGGCGGCGAAGCCCGGGTAGATTTCGACACCCAGGTTCTCGGCCTGCTGGGCCAGCCAGCGGCACAGGTTGCCCAGGGAGATGATGTAGTTGCCTTCGTTGTGCATGGTCTTGGGCACGAACAGGTCGGGGACCTTGACCGAGCTGTTGCCATCCTTGAGCACGTAGATGTCGTCGCGCTTGACCTCGGTATTCAGCGGCGCGCCGAGTTCCTTCCAGTCCGGGAACAGTTCGTTCAGTGCGCGGGGCTCGAACACCGCGCCGGAGAGGATGTGCGCGCCGACCTCGGAGCCTTTCTCGACCACGCAGACGCTGATTTCGTTACCGGCTTCGGCGGCCTTCTGCTTCAGTCGGCAGGCGGCGGACAGGCCCGCCGGGCCTGCGCCGACGACGACCACGTCGAATTCCATGTATTCGCGTTCCACAGGTTCTCTCCTACTCAAGGCTCATCGGTTTTTCTTTGTATTGGGTGCAAGGCGGTCACATCGAAGGGGGCGTTTCTGTAGCTTCGGGGGATGACGTACTACACCGCTTTCTCTTGGCCGCGCATTATATCTACACCACTTGCGCGGTCCAATACAAACGTTTGTTTGAATTTGCCGGAGCCCAGTAAAATCAAAGAGGCGCGGCTTGAGGCTGGCGGTTTTGCCGTATTGACCGGATTGGGCGTTACGGTCAAGATACGGGCGGTTTTACGCTCGCCGTAGGCTGACCGTCGGATGCAGGAGCACCCCTAAAGACCTGGCAGAGAGCAGGGCAGTTACGCCAAACCGGGGTTTTGTAGTGAAGTTTACACGTCACCACAAAAAATGACTCCCGGGTTTTGCGATGAAGGGTCGAAACGAGACTGTCCAGTCAGTCTAATTTTGTCCGGCTGCAATCGTTTTTAGAGGTGCCCTTGTACCCACGCGCAATCGCCGGGTTCGGCCCAGGCGACATTCTTTTCACCGGAGAGTAACGAGGAATCCATGAAGGTTCTTGTAGCTGTCAAACGAGTGGTCGACTACAACGTCAAGGTTCGCGTCAAGGCGGATAACTCCGGCGTCGACCTCGCCAACGTCAAAATGTCCATGAACCCCTTCTGCGAAATCGCCGTCGAAGAAGCCGTACGCCTGAAAGAGAAAGGCGTGGCCAGCGAGATCGTCGTCGTTACCGTCGGTCCTGCCACTGCCCAGGAACAACTGCGTACCGCCCTGGCCCTGGGTGCAGACCGCGCCGTGCTGGTGGAGTCCGCTGAAGAGCTGACCTCCCTGGCCGTGGCCAAGCTGCTCAAGGCCGTTGTCGACAAGGAGCAGCCTCAGCTGGT
>DQAA01000020.1 GCA_003523465.1 Pseudomonas sp. | reverse complement strand
CGCCCACAACGACGGCGGCTCGCCCTCACCTTCCGCCGAGCTGGCCCGGGACGGCTGGGCCAGCGGGTTGCCGCCGAGCACCTGGAGAATCGCCGCGCTGCCCTGGACGATCCCCTGGCTCATCTCCCCGCGCTTGAACGCCGGAAGAATGATGCGGTTGATGATCACCGAGGTCTGCGCGTCGGTCAGCAGCCCTTCCAGCCCGTAACCGACCTCGATCCGCACCTTGCGCTGCTGCGGTNNAAGCAGCGCGCCGTTGTCCTTGCCCTTCTGCCCGATGCCCCAGTGCCGCCCCAGTTGATAGCCGTATTCCTCGATGGGCAGCCCCTGCAGGTCAGGCAAGGTGACCACCACCACCTGCTCGCCGGTGGACTGCTCATGGGCTTCGAGCATCTGCGTGAGCTGGGTGCGGGTGTGGACGTCGAGCAGGCTGGCGTCGTCCACCACCCGCCCGGTCAGCGCCGGGAACGCCACCTCGGCCCGTGCCACCAGCGCCGCCAGGAGCAGCGCCAGGAGCAGGGCGACCTTGAGCGGACGCATCAGAATTTCACTTCAGGGGCTTTGTCGGCATTGGCGCTGGTGGCCTCGAAACTTTCACGCAGGGGCAGGTCGCTGTACATCAGGCTGTGCCAGATGCGCCCGGGGAAGGTGCGGATCTCGGTGTTGTATTTCTGCACGGCGGCGATGAAATCCTTGCGCGCCACGGCGATGCGGTTTTCCGTGCCTTCGAGCTGGGATTGCAGGGCCAGGAAATTCTGGTCGGCCTTGAGGTTCGGGTATTGCTCGGCCACCACCATCAGCCGGCTGAGGGCCCCGGTCAGCTGGCCCTGGGCGGCCTGGAACTGCTTGAGCTTTTCCGGATCGTCGAGGGTGCTGGCGTCCACCTGGATCGAGGTGGCCTTGGCCCGCGCCTCGATGACGGCGGTGAGGGTGTCCTGCTCGTGCCTGGCGTAGCCCTTGACGGTTTCCACCAGGTTGGGAATCAGGTCGGCGCGGCGCTGGTACTGGTTCTGCACCTGGCCCCAGGCGGCCTTGACCTGCTCGTCGTAGCTGGGAATGTTGTTGATGCCGCAGCCGCTCAGCAGGCTGGCGAGCAGGATCAACACCCAGGTTTTGCCACGGGTGATTGCAACCATCGTGTGAAGCTCCTTGTTTATCCGTTTGCCGCCACACTTGAGGCATAATCCGTGACCGCTGCTGGCGAGTACGGGTTCAATCGGCTAAAAACGTGCCCCAGCAAACTACAACAATAGCCGCTCCCCCAATTTCGGCTGGCCGGTATCGCCCGTGAATACCGGTGTGCGCCACGAGAACAGAATTCATGAAGAAACTGTGTTTGCTGGGCCTGCTCGTCAGCCTGGCCAGTCAGACGGCCCTGGCCGACACCTCCGCTGCCGCCGCGCACCTGAAGGAAAAGAAAGCCTTCGTCGACAACCTGCTGGGCCAGATGACCCAGGACGAGAAGATCGGCCAGTTGCGCCTGATCTCCATCGGCCCGGAAATGCCACGGGAGAAGATCCGCGAGGAAATCGCCGCAGGGCGCATCGGCGGCACCTTCAACTCGCGCACCGCCCCCGAGAACCGGCCGATGCAGGATGCCGCCATGCGCAGCCGCCTGAAGATCCCGATGTTCTTCGCCTACGACACCATTCACGGCAACCGCACCATCTTCCCGATCGGCCTGGGCATGGCCTCGTCCTGGGACATGCAGGCGATCGCCAAGGTCGGCCGCACCTCGGCCGTCGAAGCCGCCGCCGACTCCCTCGACATGACCTTCGCACCGATGGTCGACATCGCCCGTGACCCGCGCTGGGGCCGCACCAGTGAAGGCTTCGGCGAAGACACCTACCTGACCTCGAAGATCGGCAAGGTGATGGTCGAGTCGTTCCAGGGCAAGAGCCCGGCCGAACACGACAGCATCATGGCCATCGTCAAGCACTTCGCCCTGTACGGCGCGGTGGAAGGCGGGCGCGACTACAACACGGTCGATATGAGCCTGCCGAAGATGTACAACGACTACCTGCCGCCCTACCGCGCGGCCATCGACGCCGGGGCCGGCGGGGTGATGGTGGCGTTGAACTCGATCAACGGCGTGCCCGCCACCTCCAACACCTGGCTGATGAACGACCTGCTGCGCAAGGAGTGGGGCTTCGATGGCGTGACCATCAGCGACCACGGCGCGATCCAGGAGCTGATCCGCCACGGTGTCGCCCGCGACGGTCGCGAGGCGGCCAAGCTGGCGATCAAGGCCGGCATCGACATGAGCATGAACGACACCCTCTATGGTGAAGAACTGCCGGGCCTGCTCAAGTCCGGCGAGGTCAGCCAGGCCGAGCTGGACCAGGCGGTACGCGAAGTGCTCGGCGCCAAGTACGACATGGGCCTGTTCAAGGACCCGTACGTGCGCATCGGCAAGGCCGAGAACGACGTGCCTGATTACTACGCCGATTCCCGCCTGCACCGCGACACCGCCCGCGACGTGGCGCGCCGCGGCCTGGTCCTGCTGGAAAACCGCGAGCAGACCCTGCCACTGAAGAAGAGCGGCACCATCGCCCTGGTGGGCCCTCTGGCCGATGCGCCGATCGACATGATGGGCAGTTGGGCCGCCGACGGTAAGCCGGTGCATTCGGTGACCGTCCGCGAAGGCCTGCGCCGCGCCATCGGCGACAAGGCCACGCTGGTCTACGCCAAGGGCTCGAACATCACCGGCGACAAGGCGATGTTCGACTACCTGAACTTCCTCAACTTCGACGCCCCGGAAATCGTCAACGACCCGCGCCCGGCCTCGGTGCTGATCGACGAAGCGGTCAAGGCCGCCCAGGGCGCAGACGTGGTGGTGGCGGTGATCGGCGAGTCCCGTGGCATGTCCCACGAGTCGTCCAGCCGCACCACCCTGGAAGTCCCGGCGGTGCAGCGCGACCTGATCAAGGCCCTGAAAGCCACCGGCAAGCCGCTGGTGCTGGTGCTGATGAACGGCCGTCCGCTGTCTATCGGCTGGGAGCGCGAACAGGCCGACGCCCTGCTGGAAACCTGGTTCTCCGGCACCGAAGGCGGCAACGCCATCGCCGACGTACTGTTCGGCGACTACAACCCGTCCGGCAAGCTGCCCATCACCTTCCCGCGTTCCGTGGGGCAGATTCCGATGTACTACAACCACATGCGCATCGGCCGGCCGTTCACCCCGGGCAAGCCGGGCAACTACACCTCGCAGTACTTCGAGGAGCCCAACGGCCCGCTGTATCCGTTCGGTTATGGCCTGAGCTACACCGAGTTCTCCGTGTCGCCGCTGACCCTGTCGAGCAAGACCCTGAAGAAAGGCGCCAGCCTGGAAGCCAGCGTCAAGGTCAAGAACACCGGCAAGCGCGACGGCGAAACCGTGGTGCAGCTGTATGTGCAGGACGTCGCGGCGTCGATGAGCCGGCCGGTCAAGGAACTGAAAAACTTCCAGAAGATCCTGCTCAAGGCGGGCGAAGAACGGACGGTGACCTTCCGCATCAGCGAGGACGACCTCAAGTTCTACAACAGCCAGCTGAAATTCGCCGCCGAGGCGGGCGAGTTCAATGTGCAGGTCGGCCTGGATTCCGAGTCGGTGCAGCAGCAGAGCTTCGAGCTGCTGTAAGCGCCGCCACGCTCGAGGGGAAGCGCCAGCCGGCCTTCCCCGTCTGCCCGGATGGCCCTTCATGTCTCTTTCCTTTCGCACCCTGCGCCTGGGCCTGATCGTCCTGGTGATCGTCGCCGGAACCCTGGCTGCCGCCGCATTGGCCCGCGAGCACGCTCGGCACCAGGCGATGGTCGAGGACGCCGAGCGGGCCAGCCAGCAACTGGGGCTGTACGCCAATTCGCTGCATACCCTGATCGAACGCTACCGCGCCCTGCCGGCGGTGCTGGCCCTTGACCCCGAGCTGATCACCGCCCTGCGTGGCACGGTCGACGGGGAAACCCAGGACCTGCTCAACCGCAAGCTGGAACGCATCAACGGCGCGGCCAATTCCTCGACCCTCGAACTGCTCGACCGCACCGGGCTTGCCGTGGCGGCCAGCAACTGGCGGCTGCCGAGTACCTACGTCGGGCACAACTACGGGTTCCGTCCCTACTTCAAGCAGACCCGCAGCCAGGGCAGCGGACGCTTCTATGCGGTCGGGGTGACCAGCGGGATCCCCGGCTACTTCCTCTCCAGCGCAGTGACCGACGAGCAGCAGGGCTTTCTCGGGGCCATGGTGGTCAAGCTGGAGTTTCCCGAGCTGGAGCGGGAATGGCGCCAGGGCAACGACGTGGTGCTGGTCAGCGATTCACGGGGGATCATCTTCATCGCCAACCAGGACGGCTGGCGCTACCGCAAGCTGAATGCGCTGTCGGCCCACGACTTCAACGAACTTGAGCAGNNCCGCCAGTACGACAAGCAGGCGCTGGTGCCGCTGCAACGCCAGGTGCTCGATCGCTTCGACGACAACAGCAACCTGGTGCGGGTGCAGGGGCCGCAGGGGCCGGTGGAGTACCTGTGGGAGAGCCTGCCGCTGGAAGGCGAAGGCTGGACCCTGCACCTGCTGCGCGAGCCGCAGGTCGGCAATGACGGACGCAACGCCGCCCTCGCAGCGGCGGCGGTG
>DQAA01000303.1:475-7816 GCA_003523465.1 Pseudomonas sp. | reverse complement strand
GATCGGCGTCGGCCATGTTTTCCTCCATCGCGGCCTTGGCCAGGCGGTTGGAAATCACGGCGCCGTTGGGCAGGTTCAGGGGCGTGAACAGGTTCATCAGGAGCACCTCGGTTGGTCGTGGCACTACCTTAGGTTTAAAGTGAACTTTAAGGTCAAGCACTTTGCTGTGAGGTGGTGGATGAAAATCGGTGAACTGGCGAAACGCAGCGGCCTGTCGGCGTCGAGGATTCGTTTCTATGAGGCCAGCGGGCTGCTGAATACGGTGGAGCGTACCGGCAACGGCTATCGCAGCTACGGGGCGGATGCCGTGTGGATGCTGGAGCTGATCACCGGTGCCCAGAGTGCCGGGTTTTCCCTGGAAGAGATCCGCAGCCTGTTGCCGATGTCCAGTGGTGGCTGGCAGCACGAGGAACTGCTGGCGGGCCTGAAGCACAAGGTCGCCGAGATCGAGGTGCTGCAGGAGCGTCTGGCGCGCAACAAGGCGCAATTGCTGGTGGCGATCGAGGGGATCGAAAGCCGGCCGGAGGGGCGGGACTGCGTGGAGAATGCGCAGCAGGTGCTGGAGCGGTTGCGCACTTGACTGAAAGGCCCCGTCGCCGGCAGTGCCGACGACGGGGCCTTTCGGTCAATCAATCACCCTAGAAGTCATACCGCACATTGAGCATCGCATTGCGTGGCGCGCCGTAGTGCCCGTAGCTACCGGCCATGCCCGCGTAATACTTCTCGTCGAACAGGTTGTTGAGGTTCACCGTCGCCGCCAGGTGCTCGTTGACCTGGTACCGCGCCATCAAGCCGACCACGGTGTAGTCGTCCTGGGTGACGCGGGCGTTGTAGCGGGCGAAGTTGAGGGAGGAACTGGAGTTCCAGCTGGCGCCGCCGCCCAGGGTCAGCTGGTCCCACGCGCCAGGCAGGCGGTAGGTGCTCCACAGGCGGAAGGTGTCCATGGGCAGTTGCGTGGTCAGGCGATTGCCGTCGGCGTCTTCGGTGCGCGAGTGGCTGTAGCCGGTCTGCAGGTTCCAGCCCGGTAGCAGCTCGCCGGCCAGCTCCAGGTCGATGCCCTTGGTTTCGGCGCCGTCGACGGCGCGATAGGCCGTGCTGCCCGATGGCGTGAGGTTGTCGCCATCCTGTTCGGAGAAGTTGTCGCGCTGGATCAGGTACAGCGCGGTGCTGGCGTTGACCCGGCCACCGAGGAATTCACCTTTCCAGCCCATTTCATAGTTCTTGCCGACCTGGGGTTCGAGGGTCTTGCCGCTGGCATCCTGGTCGGCCTGCGGCTTGAAGATGTCGGTGTAGCTTGCGTACAGCGACTGTTCCGGAGTCAGGTCATAGACGATGCCGGCATAGGGCGTGACCACCCCGGTTTCGTGCATGCGGGTCTCGGTCGCAGGCAAGGTGCTGTTGAGGACCTTGAGGTAGTAGTCGTAGTTGTAGCGCGAGACCCGGGTGCCGAGGATCAGGTGCAACCGGTCGCTCAGGTTGAAGCGCCCGGCCACGTAGTAACCGCTCTGGCGGCTGGCGACGTTGTAGTCGAGGAAGGCGTAGTAGGCGTCGTCCGCCGGCCGGGCCATCTGGTTTTCCCAGGTGTAGTAGTTGACCGTTACCGCCGGTGCGTCGTCTTCGTCGTGCTGGTTCTCGTACTCGGAGTAGTTGAAGCCGAAGATCAGCTCGTGGTTCTGCCCCAGCAGCTCGAACGGCCCCTGCACGGTGGCATCCACGCCTTTCTGGTGCTGCGTGGCCTTGGCGTCGGCGGGAATCAGCGGTACCGCACCGGTGGCCTGGTTGATATAGGCAACGTTGGTGGTGGTGCGCAGGTAGGCGGAATCGGAGTCGCGCTTCACGTCCATGTAGTTGGCGGCCAGCTTGAACTGCCAGTCATTGGCCAGTTGCTGCTCCAGGCCAAAGGTGTAGTTGGTGGTGTCGATCGCGTCGTCGCGCCAGCGGGTGCCGGAGCTTTTCGAGCGGGAGAAGTCCGTTTCCTGGCCGTTGGTGAACAGCAGCGGTACGCCGGGAGCACCCAGTGCCTTGTACTTCTGGTGATCGATGCTGAAGCGCGCCAGGGTGGTGTCGCTGAGGTCGGCTTCCAGCACGCCGTAGGCGACATCGCGCTTCTGGCTGTACCAATCCATGAAGGTGTCGCTGTCCTGCTTGGCCATGACCAGCCGCCCGCGCAGATTGCCGTCTTCGCTGAGCGGGCCGGACACATCGGCTTCGGCGCGGTAGTTGTCCCACGAGCCGGCACTGCCCTGGACATAGGCCTTGAAGTCCCGCGTCGGACGCTTGCGGATCAGGTTGACCACGCCGCTGGGGTCGCCGGCGCCGGTCATCAGGCCGGTGGCGCCCTGGACGATCTCTACCCGGTCGTAGATCGCCATGTCCAGCAGCGTGCTGGGCATGTTGCGGGTCTGGTTTTCCTGGGTCGTGGTCACCCCGTCGATCTGGTAGGTGTTGATGGCGCTGCCGCGGGAATAGATGTTGTAGCGCTCGCCGCCGTCCTGGGACATGACGATGCCCGGGGTCTGGTTGAGCACGTCGGTCATGCTTGCCAGGTGCTGGTCGTCCATGCGCTGGCGGGTGATGACCGTGGTTGCCTGCGGCGTTTCGCGCATGGTCATGGGCAGTTTGGTGGCGGTGGACATGGCGCCGGTGGTGTAGGACTCACTGCCCTCGGTGGTGCTGCCCAACTGGGTGTTCAGGATTTCCGTGGTGCCCAGCTCCAGCGTTGCCGGTGCGGAGGTCGTGGTCTCGGTGCGGTTGTCCTGCGCCATCGCCGACATCGGGCCGGCCATGCAGATTGCGACGGTCAAAAGGCTGAGTGAAGGTCGAAAGTGGCGGGGTAGTGCAGGGTGCGACATGCCAAGCTCCTGTTGGTAAAAATAATGCTTATGAGAATTGTTACCAATCATGATCGCAATATTTGACTGCTTGGGGAAGTGAAAGACCAGAAACGGCGTTGTCGTTTGCAAAAGACTCGCGAGCATTTCGCCATTGGTCGTGGCGATCCCGCTTCAATGTGATACGGTTTTCCTATTCGTGTGACATAAAACAGTGTCATTAATCGGCTTGATCTCCCCGAAATTAGATAATATGTTAATCAAATAACAAAATCGGAGGACGCCATGTTCCTGTCATCGAGCGAGCAGGTCGGATTCGAACGCTGGTGCCAGTCCCTGCGCAGTATCTGCGGCAATTTCAGTACCCTGCCTTCCAGCCTGACCCGGCACTTCATCGGCGAGATCCATAGCCAGACCATCGGTGCCCTGGACACTGCCCATATCCGCACCAACGCCCGCCTGATCAGCCGTGAGCTGATCGGCGTCGACAGCGACGACAGCCATTGCTTCCTGATCTACCAGCGCAGCGGTCGCCAGCGCATTCGCCAGGCCGGCATGGAAGTGGAACTGGGCCCGGAAGACATCGCCCTGGTGGATTCGGCGCGACTGTTCGAGATCGAGCCGCTGGGCTTGGTGGAGAACGTTTCCGTGCACCTCTCCCGCGATATCGTCACCCGCCAGTTCAAGGGCGATAACCTGTTCGGCAAGCTGTCGCGCAACAACGTCTCCAGCCGCATGGTGCGTTCGCTGGTGCAGTCGATCGGCATGCTCGGTGATGGCGCGGCCAATGGCGACGACGGTCAGGCGATCCAGAACGCGCTGGTCTCCCTGGTGCTGCCGGCGATGTCCGGGCAGGCCCAAGGGGAGGGGCATCTGCTGGAGAGCAACAGCCTGTTCGCCACGGCGCTGCGCCTGGTGGATGAATCCCTGCAGGACATCGACCTCGGCCCGGCATACCTGGCGGATCAGTTGCACACCTCCGTGCGCAGTCTTTACCGCCTGTTCGAGGAACATGGTGAAAGCGTGTCGCGCTACATCCTGCGCGCCCGCCTGGGCAAGGTCGCCCATGACCTGTGCTGCCACACCCTGCGCAGCCAGTCGATCACCCAGATCGCCTTCAAGTGGGGCTTTGTCGACGTTGCCCATTTCAGCCGGGCGTTCAAGCGTCAGTTCGAAGTGTCCCCCCGCGACTACCGGGCCCACGCCTTCCAGCTATGAGCGCTGGCGAAAAATGCCAACTGCATTGGCGGTGACAGTCAAGCGCCGCCCTCCGGCAAAACCTCTAATACCCCCACGTAGCGCAAAGCCTGCTATTGCGTGACCTGCGGGGGCAGCCTGCCCCGCGGGCGCATAACAACAATAAATGTGTCGCTGGAGTCCGAAACACATGAAAACCCTCTTTCTGCTGGCGGGTCTGCCCTTGCTGCTGTCGACCCTGCATGCGTCGGCCGCCGAGAACAGCCTTCCCGCACAAGTCGATGCGAAACGTCTGACCAACGCCAACCTCGAACCCGGCAACTGGATGAGCCACGGTCGTACCTACGACGAGCAACGCTACAGTCCGCTGGATGCCGTCAACGACAAGAACGTCGGCCAGCTCGGCATGGCCTGGACCACCCGCCTGGAGATCGACAGCGGTACCGAGGCCACGCCCCTGGTGGTCGACGGTGTGATGTACACCACCGGCGCGTTCAGCATCGTCTACGCGATGAACGCGGCGACCGGCGAGCTGCTCTGGAAGTACGACCCCGAAGTGCCGCCCGCCAACCTCAGCCAGGGCTGCTGCGGCCCGGTCAACCGGGGTGTGGCGGTGTGGAATGGCAAGGTCTACGTCGGCAGCTTCGACGGCCGCCTGATCGCCCTCGACGCCGCGACCGGCAAGCCCGTCTGGTCGGTGGACACCATCATCGACCGCAGCAAGAGCTACTCCATCACCGGTGCGCCGCGCATCGTCAAGGGCAAGGTGCTGATCGGCAACGGCGGCGCCGAATTCGGCGTGCGTGGCTATGTCACCGCCTACGACGCCGAGACCGGCAAGGAAGCCTGGCGCTTCTACACCGTGCCCGGCGATCCCAAGTTGCCGCCGGAGAACCCGGCCATGGCCATGGCCCTGAAAACCTGGACCGGTGACGACTGGGTCAAGTGGGGCGGCGGCGGCACGGCCTGGGACTCCATGGCCTACGATCCCGAGCTGGACCTGCTGTATATCGGCACCGGCAACGGCTCGCCGTGGAACTACCAGTTCCGCAGCCAGGGCAAGGGCGACAACCTGTTCGTCTCGTCGATCCTGGCCCTGCGTCCGGACACCGGCGAATACGTCTGGCATTACCAGGTCACCCCGCAGGACCGTTGGGACTACACCGCGACCCAGCACATGATCCTGGCCGACATCAAGGTCGACGGACAGGTGCGCAAGGTCCTGATGCAGGCGCCGAAAAACGGCTTCTTCTATGTCCTCGACCGCACCAACGGCAAGCTGCTGTCGGCGAAGAACTACGTCCCGGTGAACTGGGCCAGCGAGATCGACCTGAAGACCGGTCGCCCGGTACTCACCGGCGCTGCGGACTACTCCAAGGAACCCAAGGTCGTACAGCCAAGCTTCTTGGGTGGCCACAACTGGCACCCGATGTCCTACAGCCCCAAGACCGGCTACGTGTACGTTCCGGCGCAGCACACCCTGGCCGAGCTGAAAGCCGCGAAAGAGCCGATGTTCTTCCCGAACAAATCGGTCCTCAATTTCGGACTCGAAGTACCCGACCTGCCGGAAGATCCGAAAACCTTCAAGCAGATCCGCGATGCCTGGACCGGTGAACTGATCGCCTGGGACCCGGTCAAGCAGGCCCCGGCCTGGAAGCAGGAATACGCCAGTGCCGGCAACGGCGGCACCCTCGCGACCGCCGGCAACCTGGTGTTCCAGGGCACCGCCGATGGCCGGGTGGTGGCCTACAGCGCCGACAAGGGCGAGAAACTCTGGGAGCACCGCGCCAACTCCGGCGTGATGGCCGGGCCCATCACCTACACCGTGGGCAACGACCAGTACGTTGCCTTCTCCGTGGGCTGGGGCGGGATCCTGCCGTTGCTGACCGGCTCCCTGACCAACAAGGCCAAGGTGCAATCCGAGTCGCGGATCATCGCCTTCAAGCTGGGTGCCAAGGGGGAACTGCCGCCGCCGAAACAAGCGCCGGTGTTCCCCAATGTCGAGCTGAAACTCACCGCCACGCCTGAACAGCTGGTCCAGGCCCGCAACACCTTCAACGGCCTGTGTGCCGGCTGCCACGGCCTGAATGCGGTGGCGGGGGGTGTGGTCCCTGACCTGCGCTACCTGACCAAAGAGAAGCACGAAGCCTTCCCGGCCTTCGTCAGCGGCGCGCTGATCTACCGCGGCATGCCGAACTTCTCCGACATCCTCAAGCCCGAAGACATGGAGTTGATCCGCCAGTACCTGGTCAAGCGCACCCATGATCTGCAGGCCGACCTGAAGGCCAACGCCGCCAACTGAGTCCGACTGTTCCGATAGTTGCCCAGGCGACCCCTGAAAACGGGGTCGTCCGGGGCTCTGCACGCCAACAAAAACAACAACGAGAGTTCACCATGAAGACCATCAACGCCTCGGCCCTGGCGGCCGGCCTCGCACTCTTCGGCGCACCGCTCGCGGCCCTGGCCGACGTCAAGCCCGATCCCGGTGACTACACCGCGCTGCCCAAGGGCACCGATGTGGTGGTGCTGTACCAGCAGAACCCGCGGGGCGACAAAGTCTACTCCGGCGGCAAGAAAGTCGCCGACGACCTCGACCTGGACATGACCGTTGGCGTCCTGCGCCTGATCCACTTCACCGACTTCTTCGGCACCGGGTACACCTGGGACCCGCAGATCGTCATCCCCTTCGGCCAGCAGGACATCGGCGCCACGCACACGAAGAATTCGGGCCTGGGCGACATCACCTTCGGCGGCACCCTGTGGACCATCGGCGATCTCGAGCGCAACGAGCACCTGGGCTGGTCGGTGTTCTTCACCGCCCCGACCGGCGACGACAAGAACGAAGGCTTCGCCCTCAGCAACAACCGCTGGGCGGTGGACTTCCAGGTGGGCTACATCAAGGGCCTGACGGACAGGATCACCTGGGATGTCATCGCCGAGGCCGAGTTCTACCAGGACCAGCGCTCGACCGACGCGAAAAAGGACACCCTCCTGCAACTGCACAACCACCTTCGCTACAACTTCACCCAGGACACCTATGCGGCGGTGACCTACCGGCATAACTGGGGCGGCCGCGAAACCCTCGATGGCGTGACCCTCGCGACCAGCCGCGACAATGGCACCGTGGGCTTCACGGTCGCGACCATGATCAACAAGCAATTACAGGCGATGGGGCAGGTGATGCACGACACCTCGGTGCGCGAGGGGGTGAAGATCGACAATTCGCTGCAGTTCAGGCTGGCGTATTTCTATTGAGATCGTCGGGGGCAAGCCACGCTCAGATGCACAGGGTGCTTTTGTAGGAGCGTGGCTT
>DQAA01000303.1:0-456 GCA_003523465.1 Pseudomonas sp. | reverse complement strand
CCCCAACCCAAGTACCCGATACCCCGGCCCCAAGCCTGATAGCCCTATGCCCACCCGCCCGTTTATGGTCCACTCAGCCCCCCTGCTGGCCCAGATGGAACGCCCTATGAACAACAACGAGCGGCAACGCGCCGCACACCGCCGTGCCGCCCTTGGCGCACTGTTACTGAGCTCCACCGGCGTGCTTGCCGATACGCCCGTCGAAGTCGATCCGGTGGTGATCAGCGCCACCCGCACCGGCGATGAATGGGCNNGCAGGCAGCGCTCTCTGCCAGCGTCGTTGATGCCGCCGACAGTCGCGGTGAACAGGCTCTGACCATCGGCAACCTGCTGTCGAGCGTACCGGGTGTGGTGGTGCAGAGCCGCTACAACGCGGCCCAGGGCCTGCGTCCGGCGATTCGTGGGTTCGGTTCCCGCTCCAGCTTCGGCGTGCGCGGCATTCGCGTGCTGGTGGAT
>DQAA01000069.1 GCA_003523465.1 Pseudomonas sp. | reverse complement strand
ATCCCCTCGGCGCCGTTTTCCATCAGCGCATCGACGATCGACAGGTACGGCGTGAAGCCTGCGCCGCGCTGGCGGTAGGGCAGGGCGCGCATGGCGATGAAGCGCAGCGCGATACCCCGTTCGGCGAACGCCTGCGGCTCGTAGAGCGCCTGCCCGCCCTGGGCGTTGATATAGCGGGTGGCGCCTTCCTGGCGGCAGATATCCAGAATCCTTTCCTGGGCTGACAGATGAGCGTTGGCGTAGATCCGGCTGCTCGCCACGATCTGCGTCTGCAGCCCCATGAAGCGCGCCAGCACCTGCAACTGATGGGTCAGGAAACCGGCCAGGTTGCGGTTCTCATGGGCCAGGATGCCCTCCAGCAGCGGATACACCTCATCGAAGCACGGCGCCTTGCGGTAGGCCATTTCCAGGCTGCGCAACATCCGTCGCTGCCACTGCGCAGCGGGGGCGATGTCGATCTCGTCGATCTTGCGGTTCTGCGACGCCTGCAACAGCGGCAGGGTGATCAGCCCCGGCGCGCCGTTGAGGAGGATGCGGTTGCGATTGATCCAGCCGCGATTGATGTAGTTGACGTCGTCGTAGACCACGAAGCGCTGCGTGGCCTTGAGCAGTTGCCAGTAGCCGATGTAGGGAAACAGGTACGGCTGCATGATCGCCAGGGCGGTCATGCGGCCGCTCCGGCGATCAGTTCGATGATGAAATCGACGGTGTCGTGGTCGAGGTTGGGGTAGATGGGCAGGCAGATGACTTGGTCCACCACGCGGTGNNGTGCGCCACCGGCAGGTTGGCGGCGCTGGACGAGGGATTGTCGCGGTACATCGGCAGGCCGCTGATCAACGGCTGGAAGTAGCGCCGGCCGTGGATCTCGTGGGCGGCCAGGTGTTCGAACAGCTGGTCCCGTTGCAGCGGATAGTCCGCGCCGACCAGGATCGGGAAATAGGCGTGGTTGCCAAGGGCTTCGCCAACGCCGTCGATGCAGCGGATGCCGGTTACGCCGGCCAGCCCCCGGCGATAGCGCTGGTCGATCTGGCGGCGCTTGTCCAGCGCCTGTTCGAGGTGCTGCAACTGCAACAGGCCGAAGGCGGCGTGCACCTCGCTGAGCTTGCCGTTGTTGCCGGTGAACTCCACGGTGCTGCCATCGCGGGACAGGCCGAAGTTCTTCAACTGGTCGATATGGCGCTTGGTCGCCTCGTCGCGGCAGACGATGGCGCCGCCCTCGAAGGTGCTGAACACCTTGGTCGCGTGGAAGCTGAGCACCGCCATGTCACCGTGGGCCAGCAGGCTGCCGGCCTCGTCGCGCACGCCGAAGGCATGGGCGGCGTCGTAGATCACCTTGAGGCCGTGACGGTCGGCGATCTCGCGGATCGCCCGGACATCGCACGGATGGCCATAGCAATGCACCGGCATGATCGCCGTGGTCTGCGCGGTGATTGCCGCTTCGATGCGTGCCGGGTCTAGGTTCAGGGTGTCGGGGTCGATATCGACGAACACCGGGCGCAGGTTGTTCCACAGCAACGAGTGGGCGGTGGCGACGAAGGAGTAGGGCGTGGTGATGACCTCGCCGCTCAGGCCGGCGGCCTGCACCGCGGTGATCANNGAACAGCGAGACATGCTCGACCCCCAGGTACTCGCACAGCGCCCGTTCCAGGCGCTGGTGCATGGCGCCGCCGTTGGTGAGGATGCGGCTGTCCCAGATTTCCCGCAGGTAGGGGATGAAGTCGTCCAGCTCCGGCAGGGCGGGTTGGGTGACGAAGATCGGTTCCCGCTGCTTCATGGGCTGTCCATCGTTGCGATCGTCCTGTTCATCGGATCCCTCCGCGGGCCGGGATGTTCACAGGGATTTGTCGAATTCATGACGGGCCCAGAAGTCCTTCATGATGCCCCAGCAGCGCCGCGATTCGCCCTGGGCGGCGGCGCCGTAGAGCACCTGGGTCTGCTCGCCGTGGATGCGGAAGCTGCTCAGTGGCTGGATCAGGTACACGGTGTTGCCGCGCAGGGCCAGGTTGAGGAAGATCGCCACGTCCGAGGCCCAGGCGATGGGCTGTTCGTCCAGCGACATGAAGTCCGGGGTGACCTCGATCATGTCGTCGCGGCGGAACAGCACCGTGCTTGGCTCGCCGACGAAGTTGATCTGCGACAGCATCAGCGCCGTGCCCAGCGACAGGCCTTCGATCATCGAGTCGGCGGCCACCGGGGCCTGGGTCGCGGCGATATCGGCCAGGGGCGAGCCGTGCTGGTCGATGCGCTGGCGCTTGGAGGTCACCAGGCTGATATCCGGGTAGTCGCTGAACGCCTTGAGCATGCGCTCGACGCATTCGATATCCAGCAGGTCGTCATCGTTGAGGAACTTGATGTACTCGCCGCGGGCTTCCTTCATGCACAGCACGTGGTTGAGGCGGCCGATATCCTTGCCGGCGTCCGGGTTGCGCAGGTAGCGGACCCGTGGGTCGAACTGGCCGTACTCCCGCGCGATGTTCTCGATGGCGTCGGTGGGGCAGTCGTCGCAGATGAGGATCTCCAGGTTGCGGTAGGTCTGGTTCAGGGCGCTTTCCAGAGCCTGGTGCAGATGCTCGGTCTTGTAGGTGGGCATGACGATACTGACCAGCGGCTCGGCATCGGCGGCCAGCTGGCGCTGGGGCTTGCGGAATTCCATGACCTNNAAGACCGTTCAACTGGGCGTCGCTGCTGCTGCCGGCGACGATGCCGCTGACCGGCACCAGGCCGACCATCTTGCACACCCGGGTCAGTTCCTCGGCATCCCAGGTCCAGGCTTGCTGGCGCAGGGCGCGGTTCAGGCGTTCGCCGCGGCCGATGCCGGGGGTTTCGGGGTGGACGCGCTCGTTGCGGTAATCATCGAGCAGGGCCAGCAGGTCGGTCGTCACCAGCCGCAGCACGCCACCGGGCTGCAGTACCCGACGGCACTCGTGCAGCAGGCGGATGCCCTGGTTGCGGTCCAGGCGTTCGAGCAGATGGGCGCTGTAGATCCCCGGAACCGTACCGCGTTCCCAGGGCAGGGCAGTGCCGGGAGCGAGCTGGAGGTCTGCGCTTGCGTTCTCCAGGTCGACGTTGAAAAAGCCTTGGCGTGGGTGATCGGTGCAACCGAGGTTCAGGTAGATGGACTGCATGGTGTTCGCTTCGAAAGGGTGCATGACCGGTGTATCGGCCGATGGGCCGTTAACATGATCCTTGCGAGGGAAACGTGCAACTGGCGGGGAAGCGGGGCGCTGGCGCAGGCGCGCCAGCGCGGTGAAGTGATCAGTGGTGTCCGAGCAGCCTGGCGATCTCGTCCTTGAGCGACAGGCGCTCCTTGCGCAGGCGGTTGACGATGTCGTCGGCGCTGCTGCTCTGCTCGGCTTCGACGACCTCCTTGTCCTTTTGCAGGTAACGGTTTTCCAGCTCGCCAAGTTGTGCAATCTGCTTGCGGTGCACCTCGAATTCTTCCGCGGTCACTCCCAGGTCGGCGTAAAGATTGTGCTTGACCGGCATAGCTTGATCTCCTCAGTCAGGTCGGGGCATGAACCTTCAGGATAGATGCCTTTGCCGTGTTGGCTAGCGGGGGTTAGTCTGTCGGACCCTTTCCCGAACCCGGTAGTCCCCATGCCTCAGCTTCATCTGGAATACAGCGCCAACCTGCGCGACCTCGACACCGACAAGGCCCTGCTGCGCCTTAACAGCGCCCTGGTTGCCAGCGGCCAGTTCAGCGACGAAGTGGACATCAAGAGCCGCGCCGTGGCCCATGAGTCGTTCCGCGTCGGTATCGCCCCGGTGGAGCGCGCGTTCGTTCATGTGAAGCTGGCCCTGCTCAGCGGCCGTTCGCCGGAGATCAAGCGCCAGCTCTCCGCCAGCCTGCTGGAGGCCCTGAAGGACGTGGTGACGGTACCGGCCGGGGTCGATACGCAGTTGTGCGTGGAGCTTCTGGATATTGATCGCGATTCTTATTCCAAAGTGCGCTTCCCTGCCTGATTTCTTCATCGCCAGTCGCCGTTTCCTGAACGGCGGCTGAACGCCGGTCCGTGGATTAATAAAAGTTAATTTGTCCCATCGTTTGTTGGCATTTTTTTCACGGAAAATTGATGAATGCCTGCTTAAAGTTCACCCCGCAAACAAGCTGATGTCGCAAAGACATTAGTGGGTGGATCTCTTTAATAAGCGAATCATCATGCTGAAGATAAAGTCGTTGCGTCCCGAATGGGTGACGCTGCTGGCCAGCGCCTATCTGTTGATCGGCTTCAACTCGGTATTGTGGGATCACGTCTCCACGGTATTGCAGGGCGACGGCCATGCCTTGGTGTTGCGCCTGGCCTTCGGCGTCCTGCTGTTATGCGCATTCAATATCGTGCTGACCCTGCTGGCGTTTCGCAAAACCCTCAAGCCGATACTGGCAACGCTGTTTATCATCAGTGCCGGTGTCGCGTATTTCATGAACCAGTACGGTGTGCTGATCGATATCGGCATGTTGCGCAATACCGTGGAAACCAATGTCACGGAAGTGCGGGATCTGCTCTCGCTGAAGTTACTGGTATATATGTTTCTGCTTGGTGTAGTGCCGACCTTGATCCTGTTTAAAGTGCCGGTGGCATTTCGCAGCCTGCCTCGCGAGTTATTGCAGAAGTTATGGGTCGGCCTGGTCAGTGCGGCCTTGCTGGGGGCGGTGGCGATGATCAATTACCAGGGCCTGGCGTCGCTGTTTCGCAATCACCACGAACTGCGCCTGATGGTGGTGCCGAGCAACTACATCGGTGCCTCGGTGAACTATGTGCGGGAGAAGGTCGGCGTCGCGTCCCAGCCGTTCCGCAAGATCGGCGAGGACGCGACCCTGGCCCCGAGCTGGTCGGCTCATCCACGCAAATCCCTGACCGTGCTGGTGGTGGGCGAAAGTGCCCGGGCGGAGAACTTCGGCCTGCTCGGCTACAACCGCGATACCACGCCGCAACTGGGCAAGGAACAGGGCCTGGTGAGTTTCAGCAACGTCACGTCCTGCGGTACCGAAACCGCAGTGTCGGTGCCGTGCATGTTCTCCGGCATGACCCGCAAGGACTACGACGCGGCCAAGGCCAGGAACCAGGAAGGCCTGCTCGACATGCTGCAGCGCGCCGGCCTGGCGGTGGAATGGCGCGATAACCAGTCCGGCTGCAAGGGCACCTGCGACCGCGTGCAGTTCGAGGATGTCAGCAACCTGAAGGAGCCGGGCCTGTGCGCCGACAACGAGTGCCACGACGAAATCCTCCTCAAGGACCTCGCCGCGCGCATCGATGACCTGAAGCAGGACACCGTGCTGGTCCTGCACCAGATGGGCAGTCACGGCCCGGACTACTTCAAGCGTTACCCCGCCGAATACGAGCGCTTCACACCGGTGTGCCACAGCAATGCCCTGAACCAGTGCGACCGGCAGAGCATCGTCAACGGCTACGACAACACCCTGCTGTACACCGACCACGTGCTGGCGTCGCTGATCGATGTGCTGCGCAGCAAGCAGGACAAGGTCGACACCGCGATGATCTACCTGTCGGACCACGGCGAGTCCCTGGGCGAGTACAACCTGTTCCTTCACGGCACGCCGTACATGCTGGCGCCGGAGCAGCAGAAACACGTGCCGCTGCTGGCCTGGTTCTCGGACAACTACCGCAAGAGCTTCGGCGTCGATGTCGATTGCCTGCAGCAGGGCCGCGAACGCCCGTTGAGCCAGGACAACCTGTTCCACTCCATGCTCGGCCTGCTGCAGGTGAAAACCTCGCTGTACAACCCGCAACTCGACCTGTTCGCCGGCTGCCGCCCGGCCCAGGCAACACTCTAGAAACGCGGACCAGGCTTATCGCCACTACTCTGGAAAGGCTACCGTCGAGCGGTTTCCCGGCGGTGGCCTGTGCCGTATATACTGCGCGCCATTGTTTGTGGGAGAGCCTTGTGGCCATCGATATTCACTGGATTACCGACGACAGCGCCCTGGTGGAACATTGCCGGCAATGGCGTCAACTGCCCTTCGTGGCCGTCGACACCGAGTTCATGCGGGTCGACACCTTCTATCCCAAAGCCGGTTTGATCCAGGTCGGTGATGGTCAACGCGCCTTCCTCATCGACCCGCTGCTGATCAACGACTGGCAGCCCCTGGCCGGCCTGCTCGAAGACCAGGCGGTGACCAAGGTCCTGCACGCCTGCAGCGAAGACCTCGAAGTCCTCGCCCGCCTGACCGACAGCCTGCCGGCGCCGCTGTTCGACACGCAACTGGCGGCCGGCTACCTGAACCTCGGTTTCTCCATGGGTTACTCGCGGCTGGTCCAGGAAGTCCTGGGCATCGAGCTGCCCAAGGGCGAGACCCGTTCCGACTGGCTGCAACGCCCGCTCTCGGAAACCCAGGTCAGCTATGCGGCGGAAGACGCCGTGCACCTGGCCGAGCTGTACGAGCGCCTGCGCCCGCAACTGAGCGACGACAAGAATGCCTGGGTGCTGGAAGACGGCGCCGAGCTGGTCCTGCAACTGCGCCGCGAAATCGACCCCTACGAGCTGTACCGCGACGCCAAGCTGGCCTGGAAACTGTCCCGCGCCCAGCTGGCGGTACTGCGCGAGCTGTGCGCCTGGCGCGAACTGGAAGCTCGCGAGCGCGATGTGCCGCGCAACCGCATCCTGCGCGAGCACGCCATGTGG
>DQAA01000016.1 GCA_003523465.1 Pseudomonas sp. | reverse complement strand
ACCGCCGGAGATCCCTTGCAGACCGCTCTGCAGCCGTTCAACCCGCTGCCACGCCCAGGCATGCAACGGGTCCAGTTGCAGCCAGGCCTGGAGTTGCTCGCGGGTCGCCTGGCACTGCGGCATGGCGCCTATCCGCGCATGCCACTGGGCCGCCGCGCGCAGGGCCAGATGGCGATCGGAGAGGCTCACGCCTCGGAGTCCAGCTCGAAGAACAGGCAGCGCTCGGTGGCCTTGGCGATGTACTTGGTAACCGAGCTGACGCTGACCCCGAGCCGGCTGGCGACTTCGCCGTAGCCCAGGCCATCCAGTTGCACATAGAAGAATGCCTGGCGCACCTTGGTCTCCAGGCCGTCGAGCATCGCATCCAGTTGCAGCAGGGTTTCCATCACCAGCACCCGGCGCTCGGGAGAGCACGCCTGCAGCAGCGGCTCGGCGGCCAGGTATTCCAGGTAGGCCTTCTCCAGTTGGCGCCGCCGTAACTGGTCGATCATCAGGCGCTTGGCGACGGTGGCCAGGTAGCTGCGTGGCTCCTGCGGGACGCGGGTGAGGGCGCTGCTGATCAAGCGCACGAAGGTGTCCTGGGTCAGGTCAGCGGCTTGCTCCCGGTCGCCCAGTCGCTTGCGCAGCCAACCCAGCAGCCATTGGTTGTGATCGCGGTAGAGGCAGTGCATGTCGTCATGCAGGGAGGAGGGGGGCAGCAAGCCGTCGGACACCTGGAAACTCCTTGAGCTTACCAACGCGGGTGAGAATTGATCGCGATTGTATGCTTCGTCGGGGCGTTTGCAAATCGCCATGTTTACTGCGGCATCGGGCGACTCAGTGCTTCACCCGGAACCAAAAACCCCCGCAAAGCCTCCATCAGATGGCAGACTCTCAGACTTTCACTTTTCCAGAGACCCCCCATGCTTCGTGTTTTCGAACGTCGCCTCGATCCCTTCCCCCCGGACGAACTCCCGCCACCTCCCGTCGGCCTGCTGCGTTTCCTTTGGGCCTGCACCCGCGGTGCCCGGGGTTATGTGCTGGTCTTCGCCCTGCTTAGTGCCGCCGTGTCGATCTACGAAGCCTGGCTGTTTTCCTTCCTCGGCCAGGTCGTCGACCTGCTGTCCAACTGGCAGGCCGGTAGCGTCGTGGGGGAGGAGGAGACCCGTGTCCTGTGGGGCATCGGCATCGTGCTGGTGACCAGCGTTGGCCTGGTGGCGCTGCGCACGATGGTTCAGCACCAGGTCCTGGCGATCAACCTGCGCTGCGCCTGCGCTGGGATTTCCACCGGCTGATGCTGCGCCAGAGCCTGTCGTTCTTTTCCGACGAGTTCTCCGGGCGGGTCACCACCAAGGTGATGCAGACGGCGCTGGCGGTGCGCGAAGTGCTGTTCACCCTGATCGAGATCCTCCCCGGTATCGGCGTGTATTTCATCGCGATCATTGCCCTGGCCGGCGGCTTCGCCTTGAAACTGATGCTGCCGTTCCTGGCCTGGATCGTCCTGTTCGGCCTGGCCATGCTGTATTTCGTGCCGCGCCTGGGCAAGGTCGGCCAGGAGCAGGCCCACGCGCGGTCGTCGATGACCGGGCGGGTGTCGGATGCCTACACCAATATCACCACGGTCAAGCTGTTCTCCCATTCCAAGCGCGAGGCGCATTTCGCCCGGGCGGCGATGGAAGATTTCAAGGAAACCGGTTTCCGCCAGATGCGTCTGGTGAGCCAGTTCGAGATCGTCAACCAGGCCTTGGTGGTCGGCCTGATCATCGCGGCCGGCGGCTATGCCCTGTGGCTGTGGCACCAGGGCGATGTCGGTACCGGCGCGGTGGCGGCGATCACCGCCATGGCCTTGCGCATAAACGGCATGTCGCACTGGATCATGTGGCAGATGACCTCGCTGTTCGAGAACATCGGCACCGTGCAGGACGGCATGCAGACCCTGACCCAGGGCCCCAAGGTGGTGGACGCAGCGAACGCCAGCCAGCTGGCGACCACCGGCGGCGCGGTGAGCTTCGATAACGTCAGCTTCAACTACAACGGCGAGCGCCAGGTGCTCGATGGCCTTAGCCTGGACATCCGTCCGGGCGAGAAGATCGGCCTGGTCGGCCGCTCCGGCGCCGGCAAGTCGACGCTGATCAACCTGCTACTGCGCTTCTACGACGTCGACAGCGGGGCGATCCGCATCGACGGGCAGGACATCGCCAAGGTCACCCAGGACAGCCTGCGCAGCGCCATCGGCATGGTCACCCAGGACACCTCGCTGCTGCATCGCTCGATCCGCGACAACATCGCCTATGGCCGCCCCGATGCCAGCGATGCCGAGGTCCGTGCTGCGGCCGTCAACGCCCAGGCCGACGGGTTCATCAGCCAGCTCAGCGACCGCCAGGGGCATAGCGGTTACGACACGCTGGTGGGCGAGCGTGGTATCAAGCTCTCCGGTGGTCAGCGGCAACGTATCGCCATCGCCCGGGTGATGCTGAAGAACGCACCGATCCTGCTCCTCGACGAAGCCACCAGCGCCCTCGATTCCGAGGTTGAAGTCGCCATCCAGGAAAGCCTCGACGAAATGATGCAGGGCAAGACGGTGATCGCCATCGCCCACCGGTTGTCCACCATCGCCGCCATGGACCGGCTGATCGTCATGGACGAGGGACGCATCATCGAGCAGGGCACCCACGCCGAATTGCTGGCGAAGAACGGCACCTACGCACGGCTCTGGCAGCACCAGAGCGGCGGCTTCCTCGGCGAGGACCAGGGTGTGGTCGAGGCGCTCGAGTAATCAATGATCTACAAGGATTCGCAATGAAATTGATCGCCGCACAGATCGACTGCCTCCCGGGCAGCATCGAGCACAACCTCGACAAGCATGTCGACGTCATCGAGATTGCCGCGAGCCTGGGAGGCGACGCCATCGTCTTCCCGGAACTGTCCCTGACCGGCTATGAACCGCGCCTCGCCGAGGTGCTGGCGATGCAACAGGAAGACGAGCGCCTGGACGTATTCCAGTGGCTCAGCGACCGCTTCGGCATGCTCATCGCCGTGGGTGCGCCGGTGAAAAAGGCCGGCATGAACCGCATTGGCATGGTGGTCTTCCAGCCGGAACTGCCGCGCAGCCTGTACTGCAAGCAGCAACTGCATCCTGACGAACTGCCGTTCTTCGCGCCGGGAGCGGGGCAGAGCCTGTTCCCTCGCGGCGAGCATCTTCTGGCCCCGGCCATCTGCTACGAGTCCCTGCAGGCGGACCACGCCCGGCATGCCGCACAGGCGGGGGCGCAGGNNTCACCAGCGTCGCCAAGTCGCAGCGGGGTGTTGAGGCTGCCCTGGCGCACTATCCCGTGATTGCCAGGGAGCACGGCATGACCGTGTTGATGGCCAACTGCGTGGGCAAGGCCGACGACTATGTCGCGGCGGGGCAATCGGGGGTGTGGAATGCCGAAGGCGCCCTGGTGGTAGCGGCCGATGCGGTGGGCGAGGCGTTGGTGGTTTACGACCTGGTGAGCGGTGAAGGCGAGGTGGTGGAACTGGCGGGCCCATAAGCTGAGCAATAGCCTGCANNCGCGAAGGGCTGCAAAGCGGCCCTAAAACCATCCAGCACGAGCTGAGGGTGGACGACTTTCCGGGTTCAGCGCCTGCTTGGTCTCAACGCCCCAGATGCTTCGGCGTAGCAGGTTTTGGGGCCGCTTTGCAGCCCTTCGCGGGCAAGCCACGCTCC
>DQAA01000122.1 GCA_003523465.1 Pseudomonas sp. | reverse complement strand
GGCCGGCATGCCGTTGGCCATGCGGTCGAATTCGAACTGGTAGGCGCCGCGGGCCAGGCCCACTTCCATGCGGCCGTTGCTGATCACGTCGAGCAGGGCGCATTCGCCGGCGACGCGGATCGGGTTCCAGAACGGCGCGATGATGGTGCCGGCGCCGAGGTGGATGGTTTCGGTGCGGGCGGCCAGGTAGGCCAGCAGCGGCATCGNNTCGCCGATCCACACGGTGCTGAACCCGCCTTTCTCGGCCATCAGGGTCAGCTCGGTGAGGTCTTCGAACAGTTGACGGTGGCTGACCTGTTCATCCCAGCGTTCCATGTGTACGAACAACGAAAATTTCATGAGGCGTTTCCTCGGCTCTTGTTATCGGTCGCCCGTCGGATCAGGCGGGCGCATTTAAAGAAGAATAGGGGCTTAGGCGATGGCTGGAAGGCTGGCCATCTTGCCGCGGCAGTAGACCAGCGGGCTCGGCGCTTCGGCCGGGACGATCAGGTTCTTCACGGCGCCGACCATGATGGCGTGATCGCCACCTTCGTATTCGCGCCACAGTTCGCATTCGATGATCGCGGTGGCGTTGGCCAGCAGCGGGTTGCCCAGCGCGCTCAGGGTCCACTCGATGCCCTGGGCCTTGTCCTTGCCTTTCTTGGCAAACGCATAGGCCTCGGCTTGTTGCTGGCCGGAGAGCAGGTGGATGGCGAACTTTTTGTTGCGGATCAGCACCGGGTAGGAGTCGGAGCTGTAGTTGGGGCAGAACAGCACCAGCGGCGGGTCCATGGACAGGGAGCTGAAGGCGCTGGCGGTCAGGCCGACGATCTGGCCGTCGTCGTCCAGGGTGGTGATGACGGTAACGCCGGACGGGAAGGAGCCCAGGACGTTCTTGTAGACGGTTGCGTCGATCATGGCGTGATCCTCGTGATGCAGCGGTGTGTCCGCGTTTTTATCGTTGATGTGTCTGATGGTATACCGTAATACCTAATTTGCAAGAGGATTTTTCCCGCCCTGACGAACGCGTTGATCCAGGTCAATGCCCAATGATTACGGGGGTTGGCGCCTATATAGAGGCGAGGACGGGGCGATGAAAAGCAGATCAGTTGGTCGGCAAAAGGGCGAATCAGTGTTGTCAAAAGCTTGGAATACCATAATATGGTCTTCAGCTTCGACGCCGCTTGCAGCGTGCCGCAAGTGGTTTCCTACAAAGATAAAAACAGAACCTTTCGAGCTTTTTGCCCATGTCCCAGACGTCTTCGCAACACCAGTTGATCGAAAACCATACGGTCGATTACGTACCGCCAGCAGAGCGCCATGGGAAGGCGCGGGATCTGTTCACGCTGTGGTTCAGCACNNGAGCCATGGTGGTCCAGGTGTTTCACCTCAACCTGCTCTGGGGCCTGATCGCCATCGTCCTGGGCCATATGCTCGGCGGTATCGTCATCGCCCTGGCCTCGGCGCAAGGGCCGCAGCTGGGCATTCCGCAGATGGTGCAGAGCCGGGGGCAGTTCGGTCGCTATGGCGCGCTGCTGATCGTGTTCTTCACTGCACTGATCTATGTCGGCTTCTTCATTTCCAACATCGTCCTCGCCGNNGGCATTGCACCGAGCGTGCCGATGCCGGCGTCGATCATCATCGGGGCCTTGAGTGCCACCGCCATCGGCGTGATCGGCTACCGCTTCATCCATACCCTGAACCGCATCGGCACCTGGGTCATGGGCTCGGCGCTGCTGGCCGGCTTCATCATGATGTTTGCCCAGGACCTGCCGGCGGACTTCTTCACCCGCGGTGCGTTCAACCTGTCGGGCTGGATCGCCACGGTGTCCCTGGGGGTGATCTGGCAGATCAGCTTCTCGCCCTATACCTCGGACTACTCGCGCTACCTGCCCCGTGAAGTGGGGATTGCCAAGCCGTTCTGGGCCACCTATTTCGGCGCGACCCTGGGCACCATCCTGTGCTTCAGCTTCGGTGCCATCGCCGTGCTGATGGTGCCGGAAGGCACCGAGGCGATGGACGCGGTGAAGCAGGCCACCGGCTGGCTGGGCCCGATCCTGATGGTGCTGTTCCTGCTCAACATCATCAGCCACAACGCCCTCAACCTGTATGGCGCGGTGTTGTCGATCGTCACCTCGATCCAGACCTTCGCCGCCACCTGGACCCCGAGCATCAAGGTGCGCGTGGTACTGGCCAGCGTGATCCTGCTGGGTTGCTGCCTGACCGCACTGAGCGCCACCTCGGACTTCATCGGCCACTTCATCGGCCTGATCCTGGCGCTGCTGCTGGTGCTGGTGCCGTGGGCGTCGATCAACATCATCGACTTCTACCTGATCAAGCGCGGCAACTACGACATCAAGTCGATCTTCGCTGCGGATGGCGGGATCTATGGGCGCTTCAATATGCACGCGATCATCGCCTATGCCTGCGGGATCCTGGTGCAGTTGCCGTTCGCCAATACGTCGCTGTATGTCGGGCCGTACGCCAACCTGGTGGAAGGGGCGGACCTGTCGTGGCTGGTAGGCCTGGTAGTGACTGTGCCGCTGTATTACTGCCTGGCGACCCGTGGGCGCAAGGAGGCGCTGGTAGCGGCCTGGCGGGCACAATGAGTTGTTGCTGATGGCCCTATCGCCGGCAACGCCGGCTCGCACAAGGTTCTGCGGTGTACGCAAATACCTGTGGGAG
>DQAA01000119.1 GCA_003523465.1 Pseudomonas sp. | reverse complement strand
CTGCGCCTGCCCTCGCTGGACAAGGACGCCTGGGCCCTCGATGCCACCCTGGCCATCGAGTCCGCGGCCAGCGCATCCGGCGATGCCCCGTGGCAAGCGCCTGCCAGTGCCGCTGCCTCGGGTTTCACTCACACCGTCGAGCAAGGCGAATGCACCGCCAAGCTGGCCGAGCGCTACGGATTCTTCGCCGACACCCTGTGGCAATTGCCGGAAAACGAGGCGCTGCGCAACCAGCGCAAGCAGATGAACATCCTGGCTCCCGGCGACAGCCTGTACATCCCCGCGCCGCGGGACAAAAGCATCGCGGTGGACAGCGGCAAGCGCTACCGGATCAAGCGCCTGGGCGTACCGGATGTGTTCCGGGTGCGCTTTTTGGCCAACGGCGAGCCCAGGGTCAATGAGCAGTACCTCGCCAGCCTGGAATACCTGGATGACAAGGTCAGCCCCGACTGCGCCGGAGTGACCGACGCGGACGGCTTCGTCACGCTGGTCACCTCGCCCAGCGTGCAGCGCGTGCGGATCCTGATCGGCAGCGGCGACCAGCAGCGGGCCCATACCTTCAACATCGGCCACGTCGATCCGCTGGACCAGCCTTCAGGTGTCGGCAAGCGTTTGGCCAATCTTGGCTACGCCACTGGCGACAACGGGCCCGAAGCGCTGGGCAAGGCGCTGAGGGCATTCCAGGCCAGTCACGGATTGCCGGTTACCGGCGAGGCCGATGCGGCCACGTTGGAGAAGTTGCAGGCCAGGTATCTGTCCTGAGCACTGGATCATTCACTGGAAAGTACAACCCGCTCGCTCAAGGATCGTTTCGTGGAAGTGGAATCAGAAGGACCTCTCGTCGGCGCCCTTGGGTTAGACAACTCGGTGGACTCCCCGCATTACCTGCGGATCATCCATATCGATGTCAATCAAGGCGAGTCGACGCTCATCCTCCATTACGAGGGTGAGAAGATCGGGTATGCAGCGCTCATCGATGGTGGCAAGGCGCAGTATCACCAGCACATCCTGAGCACCCTGCAGGTCTATGGGGTGGAGCGGCTCGATGCCGTTATCAATACCCACTTCGACGCTGACCATATCGAAGGTTTGACTGCCCTGATGCAAGGCAACAAGTTTCCTATCGTCAGCGCCTACGACCGCGGTACCGACAAAAACGACGATAAACCGCGGGCGTTCAGGATTGCCGCAGGCGGCAGGCACAAGCCGATGTCCAGTTTCAAGACGGTGAACCGCGCGGTCTTCAGCCTGGAGTGTCTGTACTCCGACGCGGCAGATTGTCTCCCTGCGTCCGAAAACAACGCCAGCACCATCATGCAAGTGAAGCTGGGTAACTTCGTCTACTACACCGCGGGTGATCAATGCCATGGCCTGGAGTACGACTACGCGCCGGCAGGTTGTGCCGCATTCAAATGCGGTCACCACGGCAGCAAGCACAGCACTTCGGAAGAATTGCTCACGAAGATGGGGTCGCAGGTGGCGTTCATTTCCGCTGGCTCTCATAGCTACTGTCACCCCGACCACTCGGTGCTGGAAATCCTGAATGAAAACGTCGGTATCCGAGGCATTTACCTGACCAACTGTTCATACAACAGGCCACAGGTTAATGCCGGTTATCTGAAGGAAGAGCTGGAGCACTGGAGGTTTTACGTTCGGAATATCGCAAACGCCATGCAGATCATGGATGTGCCGAAGTACGTGGAACTTTGCGAAACGTTGAGAGAGGCCACGGATGCAGCGGATAAAAAAGATTGGGAGGCCTACTCCGCCCAGATGATTGCCCTTGAGGCTTATCTTGAGGAGAAGCCGCCAAAAGCGTTGAAGAAAGCCATAGAGGCGGCAGTCCAGGCGGCCCGGATCTATGACGGCGAGCACGATCGCGAGCGTGAAAACAAAGCGTGGGTTGCAGGCTCCTCGAGCTGCCTGGGCAATATTGAATTATTCGTTTGCGCTGCGGGTTACGCCGTAGGGTTCTTCTCGGCAGATAGCGAGCCTGTCTGGCATCTACGGGATCACAATGGCCAAACCATCGACGAGTTGCCTTTGCCAGACCTCAAGCCTGTGCGGCGTAGCTTTCTTCGAGATGTTTCGTTCAGCCTGCTTACTGCCCAGGTTGCGGGCGAAGAGGTGGAGGAGGTCGAGCTGAGTTCGAAGGAGAAAAGGGCCCGCGAAGAGATTCGTGAATACGCGCAAGAGATTGAACGGCAACAGCAGGCCAAGAACAGCCGAGCGTGTCCAATCTGTAAAAAGCGCAAAGGTCGCGGCGTCGGCGATGGACCTTGCCCGGACTGTATAGAACGCTCGAAGAAGAATTTGTGAGATTGGAGGCGAGGAGCGCGACTGAGTCGTGGGATCAATGTAGGTGAAGGACAGGAGGTGATGCCACTGTGACCGGTATTGCATTCAACCAGTAATTCCTTTGCCTGCGATGAAGCGCAAATCCGAGCCTGGATTGCCCGACTTTTCAGCTTCTCGGCTTTTCCAGGTACCTGGTGACATCGATGTCGACGCGGGCCCAGATGCAGTTTGCAAAATCCGGGTTGCTTGAGTGAGAGGTAATACTCTGCGCGACAGGAATGGTCACGCCATCTTCGGCCAGCAATTCCATGTGACCTTCAATAGCTTCGCGGGCCATGGCCAGTGCGTCGTCCAAATCGTCACCTGCGGAGAAACAACCTGGAATATCGGGGACTTCGACACCCCACGCATGCTGGTCATCGCCAGGGTAAATCGCAATTGGAAAGAGCACGGTATTGGTCCTCCTCGGACGCAGCTGCGGGTTGGCTGCTCGTTCCCGCTTGGAATCAAAACTGCGGCTGCGCTAAACCGAATGGCTTGAGCGTTCGCTGTCGCTGAGTTCGATGCGGCTGAAAGGATCGCTGTTGATAGCCATATGGCTTCCTGAGTGGAGCATGCCAAGCAACCAGGCGTTACTTGATGATCCGAGCCTGAGTGACTCTGTGGGCACGAACGCACGCTGTCAACGGCATGAACACCGAGCAATTCGGGTATGCATCATCAAGAGAGGAGGGGAAAGAGGGTAAACCGGGAGAGAGGTGAGCCTGACGAAACAGCCCCCAAAACGGCACCCAACTGGTTGCGGTCATGCTCACGCACCGCTGGAAGCCTTGAAAATACTGGAGCGGGTGAAGGGAATCGAACCCTCGTTATCAGCTTGGGAAGCTGGAGTAATGCCATTATACGACACCCGCGCAGGGCCACTTTGTACCAGAACATTGCGGCAATTTGAAGCTTTAAATCCGTGGACACACGATGCGGCCTGTAGCGCCAGGGCGGGATCCTGCTTCTGCCCCGTAGGGCCGATGATTCCGCTGGCCGGGCTACAGGCGCCCGTTTATTTCAGATAGCCAGTGCATGCTGGCCCTGCACGTACTGGTAACGCTGGCGTTGCTCGCGCTGCGTCGGCTTCAGGAAACTCACCAGCGCGTCGCGGGTGTCGCGGCAGGCGGATTTGTTTTCCATGTCGAGGAAGTGCCCGGCGCTGCGGATCTCGCTGAAGTGCGAGTTGCGCACATGGCGGGCGAACTGTCGGGCATCGGCGATGCTGGTGTATTCGTCCCACTCGCCATTGATGAACAACACTGGAATGTCGATGACCTTGGCCGAACTCAGCGCCCTCTCCAGGTCGTGGTCGAGCACCTGGTGAATGTGGAAGTGCATCTGCGCGTATTCGTGGGTGTCCAGGCTGCTGACGTGCCGGTAGTTGAAGCGCTTGAACAACGGCGGCAGGTACTTGCCGATGGTGTCGTTGACCAGGTTGCCGACCTGGTAGCGATCGCACTCGCTGAGGTACTTCGAGCCGCGCTCCAGGTAGTCGCGCATCGGTTCGTTGATCACCGGCGAGAACGAGCTGACCACCGCCCGCTCGATGCGCCTTGGCTTGTGGGCCAGGGCCATGAGGGTGCAGGCGCCGCCCCAGGAGAACGACATGACCTGGTCGGCAGCGAAATGGTCGATCAGTTCGAGGAGGATCTGCCCCTCGGTTTCCTTGGTCAGCAACCGCTCGTGATGGTTGTGCGGCTTCGACTTGCCGGCATACGGCTGGTCGTAGAGCACCACGTTGAATTGCGGATGCAAATTGCGCACCGTCTGGGCGAACGATGCGGTGGTAGCGAGCGAGCCGTTGATCAGGATGATCGTCTTTTCGGCCTCTTGCGAACGGTAGAACTCCGTGTAAACCCGGTACTGCCCCTGTATATCCAGCACAGCGATTTCTGGCCTCATGTCATCGACTCCTGGCGCAAAAAAGGGTATCCGTCCAAGCAAGCTTGCACGTTCTATGTGACAGGTAGGCATACGCCTTTGAAGTGAATCGAGGGGCCCTTGTCGATCCGTTGCAGGCATGGTCGACGGGTGTTGTTCTAGGCGGGCGATTTCGCCGGACGCCCGCGCATCGAGGTGCGGGTCGCCAGCGAAAAGGTGTCTTGGACTGCGGATGTGACTGGTGAGTCACATGAAGACCGACGATTCGATTCAAGCAGTCGTTCGCCGATGCCGCAAGTGCCGTTCGGGCAATTGATTGATTTTTTTCAGGCCAACCGTTTGCGCGTTCAGATCGGCAGGATTTCGTCCTGGCGCAATGCCCGGTACTGGCCCGGCGACAGCTCTGCATCGAGCGCCAGCGGCCCCATGCGCTCGCGGTGCAGGCGCACCACCTTGTTGTCGTAGTGGCCGAACATGCGCTTCACCTGGTGATACCGCCCCTCGACGATGCTCAGCCGGGCGCTGTGGCTGCCGAGCGGAACCAGTTCGGCCGGCTGGGTAGTGAGGTCTTCGAAGGCGAAGTAGAAGCCCTCGCGAAACCGCGCGATGTATTCCTCGAGAATCGGCTGCTCGGTTTCCACGTAGTAGACCTTGGGCAGCTTGGTCTGCGGCTGGGTCAGGCGTCGCGACCACTGGCCATCGTTGGTCAGGATCAGCAGGCCGGTGGTGTTGAAATCGAGGCGGCCGGCGATATGCAGCTCGTCCTTGTCCGGCTCGTCGATCAGGTCGAGCACCGTGGGGTGCTCCGGGTCGCGGGTGGCGCTGACGCAGCCGGCGGGCTTATGCA
>DQAA01000311.1 GCA_003523465.1 Pseudomonas sp. | reverse complement strand
TGTCGGCCACCAGTTGATCACCGCTGGCGATCAGCGCGGAGAAGCGTTTATCCAGCGCTTGCAGCTCGGCATCCACCGACGCGGTGGAGATACCCATCAGGACCTTGCCGATCTCGACGCCGTTGGGATTGATCGAGGCTTCGACGAAGTACACCGCCGGATCGTTGCGGGCAGCATCCAGCACCTTGTCGAGCGCGCGTTCACCCTTGCCCTTTTCGAGCAGGGCCTGGTTGATCGGGTTCTGGCGGTTGAGGTAGCGGGTCAGGTGTTCGCCCTGGGCGTCGTCGTAGACCACGAACAGCACATTGGGGTTGCGTTGGGCGCGACGGGCGAATTCCGACAGGGTCGGTACGTCGACGTCCCAGATGGCCCGGGGCGCCACCGAGGCGAGCAGTTCGGCCATGTCATTGGCCGAGTCGCGCAGGTTCTTCTCCAGGGTGGCGCGCAATTGCGCCTGTTCTTCTTCCAGGCGCGACGATAAACCGGCGGTGAGGCGCTGGCGGGTGCTTTCGGAAAGACTGCTCAGGCCCGAGCTCACTTCCTTGGCAGCCTGGTCCAGTTCGTTCGCCAGTTTCTGGCTGTCGGTACCCAGACGATTGCCCAGATCGGCTTCCAGTGCGGTGACGGTGCTGCGGGTCAATACCACGGCGACCACCACTTGCACCAAAAGAGCGATACCAAGCGCCACAAAGACAGGCCGCAAAAGGCGGCTTCGTAACAATGAGATAACGGCAGACACAATAAATCCCTCTGCTTTTCGGAGCCATTACAGTGATGGCATCCCTGAAGGCAATTTCACAGCAAAGCTTGTGCCGCTGCAGAGGGCAAAAACGCCAAAGGCCCCTAAAAAGGGGCCTTTGGTTGTTACCGCGTGACTAAATCAGGCGAACGGGTGACGCAGGACAATAGTCTCGTTGCGGTCAGGACCGGTCGAGATGATGTCGATCGGCGCGCCGACCAGCTCTTCCACACGCTTGATGTAGGCACGGGCGTTGGCCGGCAGCTCTTCCAGGGTCTTGGCACCCACGGTCGATTCGGTCCAACCCGGCATTTCTTCGTACACCGGCTCCAGGCCGATGTAGCTGTCGGCGTCGGTCGGTGCGTCGATGACGGCGCCGTTTTCGTTCTTGTAGCCAACGCAGATGCGGATGGTTTCCAGACCGTCGAGCACGTCCAGCTTGGTCAGGCACAGGCCCGAGATGCTGTTGACGTCGATGGCGCGACGCAGGATGACGGCGTCGAACCAGCCGCAACGACGGGCACGCCCGGTGGTGGCACCGAATTCGTGACCACGCTTGGCCAGGTAGGCACCGACGTCATCGAACAGTTCGGTCGGGAACGGACCGGAACCAACGCGGGTGGTGTAGGCCTTGGTGATGCCGAGGATGTAGTCGATGTACATCGGGCCAACGCCGGAACCGGTGGCGATGCCGCCGGCAGTGGTGTTGGAGCTGGTGACGTACGGGTAGGTACCGTGGTCGATGTCCAGCAGCGAGCCTTGGGCGCCTTCGAACATGATGTCCTTGCCAGCGCGGCGCAGTGCATGCAGTTCAGCGGTGACGTCGAGCATCATCGGCTTGAGCTGTTCGGCGTAGGCCATGCACTCGTCCAGGGTCTGCTGGAAGTCGATGGCCGGCTCTTTGTAGTAATTGACCAGCTGGAAGTTGTGGTAGTCCAGCAGCTCGCCCAGCTTGGCGGCGAAACGCTCGCGGTGGAACAGGTCGCCGATGCGCAGGCCGCGACGGGCGACCTTGTCTTCGTACGCCGGGCCGATACCACGGCCGGTGGTGCCGATCTTCTGCTCGCCGCGGGCCTTCTCGCGCGCCTGGTCGAGGGCAACGTGGTAGGACAGGATCAGCGGGCAGGACGGGCTGATACGCAGGCGATCGCGAACCGGTACGCCCTTCTCTTCGAGCTTGGTGATTTCGCGCATCAGCGCGTCGGGAGCGACCACCACACCGTTGCCGATCAGGCACTGCACGCCTTCGCGCAGGACGCCCGAAGGGATCAGGTGCAGCACGGTTTTCTCACCGTCGATCACCAGCGTGTGACCGGCATTGTGGCCACCCTGGTAGCGCACTACGGCGGCGGCATGTTCGGTCAGCAGATCGACGATCTTGCCTTTGCCCTCATCACCCCACTGGGTGCCCAGGACTACGACATTCTTACCCATAACACTTGTCCTCATTCGCGCAAACTTGGCGCCGGCGAGAGGGCCGGCGGCTAATCTCAGATGGCCAGTGGCAGAACCTGCCAGAGCCCGTTTTGCAGAATCAATTGCCGATCGCAGTCCGCCTCGACGGCGGCAGCCAGTGGCTGGCCAGGCAAAGCCTGAACAACCCGCTGGCCGTCACTGCGCAACTGGCAGACCAACTGCCACAGAGCCGCGTCTACGCTGTCGGGCATCCAGACCCCGCCAGTGGGCAACACGACCTCTGCCCGCCCCAGTGTTACCAGGGTCTTCAAATCCGTGGAGAAACCGGTGGCCGGGCGCGCCCGGCCGAAGTCTGCTCCGATGTCGTCATAGCGACCGCCCTGGGCGATCGACTGGCCGACACCCGGAACGAACGCAGCGAACACCACACCGGTGTGGTAGTGGTAGCCACGCAGCTCGCCCAGGTCGAAATACAGCGGCAGATCCGGATAACGCGCGGTCAGCCGGTCGGCGATGCTCATCAGGTCATCCAGCGCAGCCAGCACTGCAGCCGGGGCACGGCCCAGGCGCACGCGGGCGGCTTCCAGCACTTCGCGGCCACCGCACAGCTCGGTCAGGGC
>DQAA01000309.1 GCA_003523465.1 Pseudomonas sp. | reverse complement strand
GCTCACCGATCGCCTGCTGGCAGGCATCGTGCCGGCGGCCAACGGCAACGCCGCGACTACCAATACCGCAGCGATTCCGGGCCGTACCACGGCCTTGACCGACGGGGTGGTCAAGGGTGACTGGGAACCGGCACAGAGCTTCGCCGCCCCCGGTTCATCGACCCGCATCTATGGCCGTGCGGTGGCCCAGCCACCGTTGGCGCCGGCGAAAAAAGCCTTCGATTCCAGCGACGATTTCGTTGCCACCATGCTGCCGATGGCCGAGCAGGCGGCCAAGCGCATCGGCATCGATCCGCGCTACCTGGTGGCCCAGGCAGCCCTGGAAACCGGCTGGGGCAAATCGGTCATGCGCTCCTCCGATGGCAGCAGCAGTCACAACCTGTTCGGCATCAAGGCCACCGGCAACTGGCAGGGCGATTCGGCGCGGGCCATCACCAGCGAGTTTCGCGACGGTCAGTTCGTCAAGGAAACGGCAGCGTTCCGGTCCTACGACTCGTACCAGGACAGCTTCCACGACCTGGTCAGCCTGTTGCAGAACAACAGTCGCTATCAAGAAGCGGTGAAGTCGGCCGATAACCCGGAACAATTTGTGCGAGAGCTGCAAAAGGCGGGGTACGCAACCGACCCGAATTACGCCAGCAAGATCTCGCAGATCGCAAAACAGATGAAGTCGTACGAAAGCTACGCGGCGATTAGCCCAACTACGAAACTATAAGGTTTGAACCATGGCGAGTTTGATCAGCATCGGGATGTCGGGACTTGGGGCCGCTCAGTCGGGCCTGCACACCACAGGTAACAACATTGCCAACGCCGACGTTGCCGGCTATTCGCGCCAGCAGAACGTACAGACCACGGCCGGCTCGATCCGCTACGGCCAGGTGTTCATCGGCTCCGGCACCACCCTGGCCGACGTGCGCCGGGTGTACAACGCCTTCCTCGACAACCAGTTGCAGACCAGCACCTCGCTCAACAGCGACGCGGCCTCGTACCTGAACCAGATCACCTCGGTGGACAACCTGCTGTCCGACGCCAACACTGGCGTCACCGGCGCCCTGAAGAACTTCTTCACCGCGCTCCAGGGCCTGTCCGCCAAGCCCAACGATGACGCCTCGCGCCAGTTGCTGCTGACCAACGCCGAAGCCCTGGCCAACCGTTTCAACACCATCGCCTCGCAGTTCAAGGAACAGAACGCCAACATCAACGGCAACCTCAAGTCGATGACCGAGCAGGTCAACAACCTGGCCAAGACCGTTGCCTCGCTGAACGAACAGATCGCCAAGGTCGCCGCGGTCAATGGCCAGCCCAACGACCTCATGGACCAGCGCGACGAGACCATTCGCCAGCTCAACGAGCTGGTCGGCGTGCAGACCACCAACCGCAACGGCAATATCGACGTGACCCTGGCCAACGGCCAGTCGCTGGTCCTCGGTACCAGCGTCAACGCCCTGAGCGTGGTGACCAGCACCACCGACCCGAGCCAGGTGTCGATCAAGCTGGCCTACAACAACACCAATGTGGACGTGACCAACTCCCTCACCGGTGGCGAGATCGGCGGCCTGCTGCGCTACAGCAAGGAAACCCTCATCCCGGCGCAGAACGAGATCGGTCGCCTGGCCCTGGTCATGGCCGACAAGATGAATACCCAGCTGGCCCAGGGTATCGACAAGAACGGCGAGTTCGGCTCGGCCCTGTTCAACGATATCAACAGCGCCGCCGACATGGCCGGTCGCAGCCTGGCCATGAGCGGCAACAGCGCCGGCTCCGGCACCCTCGACGTGGTGATCAAGGATACCGGCCTGCTCAGCACCAGCGACTACCAGGTGACCTTCACCAGCGCTACCAGCTACACCGTGCGCAAGCTGCCGGACAACACCAGCATGGGCAGCTTCGACCTCAACGACGATCCGCAGCCGGTGATCGACGGCTTCAGCCTCAATCTCAGTGGCGGCGCGGTGAGTGCCGGCGACAGCTTCAAGATCACCCCGACCCGCAACGGCGCGGCCAAGCTCGACGTGGTCATGACCGATTCGAAGAAACTGGCCATGGCCGCACCGCTGACCGGCACTGCGGGTGGCAGCAACACCGGTACCGGGGTGATCACCCAGCCGGTGCTGACCTCGGTCCTCGACGTCGCCGACCCGGCCCAGCGCCTGGAACTGCAGAACGGCATCAAGTATTCGAGCCCGGTGCGCCTGGTCTTCGGCAACAGCGACGTCAGCCCGCAGACCTACCAGGTGGTGGACTCCAAGGGAGCGGCCATCAGCAACGGCACCTTCCTGCCGGGGCAGAGCAACAAGTTGCAGATCAACGTACCGATGGTCGATGCCAGCGGCGCGCCAGTGCTCGACGGCAACAATGTGCAGAAGACCTTCAGCTTCACCATGGAGGTCAGCGGCGCGCCGAAGACCAACGACAGCTTCACCGTGTCCCTGACCGGCGCGGCATCTTCTGACAACCGCAACGGCCTGACCCTGCTGGACCTGCAGAACAAGCAGACCGTCGATGTCGGCAGCGCCACCAAGGGCGTCAGCCTCACCGATGCCTACGGCAAGCTGGTGGAGAGCGTCGGCGCCAAGACCAAGCAGGCGCAGATGGACAGTGCGGCCACCGCGGCCATCCTCACCCAGGCCAAGGCGTCCCGTGACTCCCTGTCCGGCGTGCAGCTGGATGAAGAGGCCGCCAACCTGGTCAAGTACCAGCAGTACTACACCGCATCGTCGCAGATCATCAAGGCGGCGCAGCAAATGTTCGACACGCTGATCGGCGCACTTTAAGGAGACGTAGACCATGCGTATTTCCACTTCCCAGTACTACGAGTCCAGTACCGCCAACTACTCGCGCAACTACTCGAACATCGTCAAGACCGGCGAGGAAGCCAGCGACCTGATCCGCGTGCGCACCGCCGCCGACGATCCGGTGGGCGCGGCGCGCCTGTTGCAGCTCGAACACCAGAGCTCGATGCTCGGCCAGTACGCGACCAACACCACCTCGGTGCGTAACAGCCTGAGCCAGGCCGAGACCACCCTCGGCTCGATCAACACCATTCTCCAGCGTATCAACGAGCTGGCGCTGGCTGCCGGTAACGCCACCTATGGCGACACCGAACGCAAGGCCACCGCCACCGAGCTGGGCAAGTTGGAAGAGCAACTGTTCAGCCTGATGAACACCCGCGACGAGAATGGCCAGTACCTGTTCTCCGGGTCCAAGGGCGAGACCCAGCCGTTCGTGCGCAATGGTGATGGCACCTACTCCTACCAGGGCGACAACACCCAACTGCAACTGCAGGTGGGCGACATGCTGACCATGGCCAGCAACGATACCGGCTTCTCCACCTTCCAGCAGGCGATCAACACCAGCCGCACCCAGACCACCCTGACCGCGCCGACCAACGCGGCCGACGTGCGCATGACCCTGACCAATGGCCAGGTGTCGGCCAACACCAGCTACAACGACGCGTTCCGCGCCAACGAGCCGTACACCATCACCATGGTCAGCCCGACCCAGTTCTCGATCAAGGACGCGGCCGGCAACGACTACACCAGCGAAGCCACTGCCGCCGGGGTGATCGATCCGAACACCACCGGCAGCATCGCCGTGACCTTCCGTGGCGTCGACCTCAAGCTCAACGTCAACCTCAAGGACGGCGAGAGCACCGCCTTGCTGACTGGCCATAGCTTCACCCTGGCTTCCAAGCCTGACGAGGTCAATGGCACTCGCAGCCCGGGTAACACCTCCAGCACCCAGATCACCGGTACGTCGGTGGCCGATCCGGCGCTGTACGCCAAGGCCTTCCCGGAAAACGGCGCCGTGATCAAGTTCGGCACCGGTGGCGCCTACGCCCTGTATGCCCAGCCGCTGAGCGCCGACAGCCGTCCGGTGGCCGAAGGCACCTTGGCCGCGGGGGCTACCAGCCTTACCGCCGCCGGCGTCACCTTCAACTTCAACGCCACCCCGAGCGACAGCGACCAGTACAGCGTTACGGTGAACAAGCACCAGACCCAGAGCATCCTGGAAACCGTCAGCCAGTTGCGCCAGGCCTTGTCCACGCCGGTGGACGGCAATCCGGTGGCGCAGCAGCAACTGCGCGCCAGCCTCGACTCGGCGATTGCCAACATCACCAGTGGCCAGGACCAGCTGGGCTACACCGTCACCTCCATCGGTGCGCGGGGCAAGGCCCTGGACCTGCAGGAGCTGGCCAACGAAAGCCTGAGCATCGCCAACTCCACCACCCAGTCGTCGATCCGCGACTCGGATCCGGCCGAAGTGATGACCCGCCTGACCCTGCAACAGACCATGCTCCAGGCTTCGCAGATGGCCTTCAGCCGGATCAGCCAGCT
>DQAA01000386.1:1530-2573 GCA_003523465.1 Pseudomonas sp. | reverse complement strand
GCAGCCAGAACAGCGTGCCGCTTCCGGAGTCCTTCGGCGCGCGGATACCGACCTTGCCGTTGATCTGCCAGCCGTCGAGGGTACTCAACTGGGCTTTGTGTTCTTTCCACAGTTGCGGACTGCCCTGGCCCTGGACGGCTTCCTTGGAACCGAAGCCGGCACAACCGGCGAGCAGGGCGATCAGGCTGAAGGTGATGACGTGGCGCAAGAACATAGGCTTAAAGGGTCTCGGATCCGGTCAGGCGCAGGATGGTCTTGCGCAGGATTGGGCTGTCAGGCTGGGCTTCGAAGGCCTTGGCCCAGACCTGGCGGGCTTCGCGTTGCTTGCCGTTGGCCCAGAGCACTTCGCCCAGGTGGGCCGCGACCTCATGGTCGGGGAAGCGCGCGAGGGCCTGGCGCAGCAGGCGTTCGGCTTCGTCCAGGTTGCCCAGGCGATAGTTGACCCAGCCAAGGCTGTCGAGCACGGCAGGGTCTTCCGGGGTGAGCTGGTGGGCTTTTTCGATCAGTTGGCGGGCTTCGGCGTAGCGCGTGGTGCGGTCGGCGAGGGTATAGCCAAGGGCGTTGAGGGCCATGGCGTTTTCCGGCTCGCGGGCAATGATGGCGCGCAGGTCCTTTTCCATCTGCGACAGATCGTCGCGCTTTTCGGCGAGCATGGCCCGGGTGTAGAGCAGGTTGAGGTCGTCCGGGTACTGCTTGATGGCTTTTTCCAGAACGCGCAGGGCCTGGTCTTCCTTGCCGTTGTTGCCCAGGGTCTCGGCTTCGATCAGGTAGAGCTGGATGGCGTAGTCGGGCTGGCTTTCCCGGGCCTGGTCGAGGCGGCGGACGGCCTCGTCGGTGCGGCCGTTGGCGATGAGGATATCGGCCTGGCGCAGTTGCGCCGGCAGGTAATCGTTGCCGGCGCCGACCTGGGCGTACTCGGTGAGCGCGCCTTCCGGATCATTGCGCTCCTCACGGATGCGGCCGAGGTTGAGGTGCGCGGCATCGACATGGCTGTCGCGGTCGATCAGGTCCTGCAGATAGCCGGCGGCTTCGTCGTAGGCCTT
>DQAA01000386.1:0-1519 GCA_003523465.1 Pseudomonas sp. | reverse complement strand
TGCTGGAGCAGGCTGGCGAACTCGGTCTTGGCGTCGTCGATGCGGTCCTGTTCCACCAGCATGCGCGCGTAGGTCAGGCGCAGGCGCTTGTCGTCGGGGTTGCGGGCGATGCTCTTGCGCAGCAGCGGCAGGGCTTCGCCGCCGCGGTCGAGGCTTTGCAGCAGGCGTGCGCGCAGCAGGATCGGGGCGATTTCGCTGTCCTGTTGCGGCGGATGGGCTTCGAGCAGGGCCAGGGCCTCTGCGGACTTGCCGTCCTGTTGCAGGAGCAGGGCCTTGCCGAAGACCAGCTGGCTGTTGTCCGGGTATTTCTGCTGCAGGCGGTCGAAGCTCTTGAGCAGGCCGTCGCGGGTGTCCTTGTCGGTTTCCGCCGCCGACAGGGCGAGGAAGTCGAAGTGGGTATCGCCCTGGCCCTGCAGGACTTTCTCCATGTAGACCATGGAGTCGTCATAACGCCCGGCGCGGGCCAGCTGGATGGCGGCGGCGCGCTGGGCGTCGATGTTCTCGGGATCGTTCTTTGCCCACAGCAGCGAGGTGTCCAGCGCCGACTGGTCGGCACCGACGTACTCGGCGATACGGAAGGCGCGCTCGGAAATCGCTGCGTCCTGGGTCTTCTCGGCCTGGGCCACATAGTTGTCCAGGGCGATATCGAAGCGGTTGCGCTGCCCGGCCAGTTCCGCAACCAGCAGGCTGTAGAGGGTGTCCTGGCTGAACGAGCNNCGGCTCGGGCTTGGCCGCCGGCGTGGCGGTTTGCTCGGTGGCAGGCGACGAGGCATCCCCGCCACCCGGCAGGGCCTGGCAGCCCTGGAGCAGGGCGAGAGCGAGCAGCAACGCGGAAGATCTATTCATAATGAGGATTTTGAGCGACTAACCTGCGGTCGGGCCATCATGACACAAGCGCCTGGGCAAACCCACTTCACGATGGCGTTATGGATACAGTCTATAGAGACAATCGCGAGCGGTGGTTGTTCTCGATCCAGCGAAGTAGGACAATTATCGGCTTCACGTCACAACCAGCGACCTTGAATGGCCTTTCTTGCCCTTGGTATCAACCATAAGACTGCCTCGGTAGACGTACGCGAGCGCGTGGCGTTTACCCCCGAGCAGCTGGTCGAAGCCCTGCAGCAGCTCTGCCGACTGACCGCCAGCCGGGAAGCCGCGATCCTTTCGACCTGCAACCGCAGCGAACTGTACATCGAGCAGGACCACCTGGCGGCGGACAGCGTTTTGCGCTGGCTGGCCGATTATCACCAGTTGAGCGTCGACGAGCTGCGCGCCAGTGCCTACATCCACGAGGACGATGCCGCCGTCCGCCACATGATGCGGGTCGCCTCCGGGCTTGACTCGCTGGTGCTCGGCGAGCCGCAGATCCTCGGCCAGATGAAGTCCGCCTACGCCGTCGCCCGCGAGGCCGGGACCATCGGTCCGCTGCTCGGTCGCCTGTTCCAGGCCACCTTCAGCGCCGCCAAGCAGGTGCGTACCGATACCGCCATCGGCGAGAACCCGGTATCGGTGGCCTTCG
>DQAA01000006.1 GCA_003523465.1 Pseudomonas sp. | reverse complement strand
ATGCCGCGGCGGATGAGTCGCCTGGAAGGCTTCGAGGCGGCCTGCGGCGAACTGGCAGTTGGCGGCTGGCCGGTGCTGCTGCGCGAAACCGGCGGTGAGCCCGTGCCGCAGTCGCCGGCGGTGATCAACATCGCGCTGGTTTACGTTGCGCCACGCAGCGAGGGCGATCAGAAACGCATCGAGAACGCCTACGAGCGTTTGTGCCTTCCGTTGTGCGAGGTGCTTCGGGAGTGGGGCGGGGTTGCGTCGGTGGGGGAGATCGAGGGGGCGTTCTGCGATGGGCGCTACAACGTCAATCTCAACGGTCGCAAGTTGGTCGGCACGGCCCAGCGCTGGCGCCAGGGCCTGGGAGGCAAGCGTCCGGTGGTATTGGTGCACGGCGCGCTGCTGCTGGATAACGAACGCGAGTCGATGGTCGCGGCGGTCAACCGCTTCAATGAGTGCTGCGACCTGGAGCAGCGCTGCCTGGCTGACAGCCATATCGCGCTGCATGAAGTGGTGCCCGAGGCGCCGCTGCTGGAGCGTCTGGCCCAGGCCTACGCCCGGACCCTCGACGCCAATCCCAAGGATTAACGGGTGCCGAAGACCACCATGGTCTTGCCCTTTACATGCACCAGGTTGCGTTCTTCGAGGTCCTTGAGAACGCGACCGACCATCTCCCGCGAACAACCGACGATACGACCGATTTCCTGGCGAGTGATCTTGATCTGCATGCCGTCCGGGTGGGTCATGGCGTCCGGTTGCTTGCACAACTCCAGCAGGCAGCGGGCTACTCGACCTGTCACGTCGAAGAAGGCCAGGTCGCCGACCTTGCGCGTGGTGTTGCGCAGGCGCTGCGCCATCTGGCTGCCGAGGGCGTAGAGAATGTCCTGGTCCTGGCGGGCCAGTTCGCGGAACTTCTCGTAGCTGATTTCCGCAACCTCGCACTCGCTCTTGGCCCGTACCCAGGCGCTGCGATGCTGTTCCTTGCCCGCCGGTTCGAAAAGCCCGAGCTCACCGAAGAAGTCGCCGCTGTTGAGATAGGCGATGATCATTTCCCGACCATCGTCGCCTTCGATCAGGATGGTCACCGAACCCTTGATGATGAACGACAGGGTTTCGGCAGTATCGCCGGCACTGAGAATGTTGCTTTTGGCCGGGAAGCGGCGGCGCTGGCAATGCGCGAGCAGCTTGTCGACGTTCTTGATCTTGGCTGGAAGTGTTGCGGCAACCATGGTTAAGCCCCGAAATACGCGGTCCGTGAGTATTTATAATTCTGGGATGGGTGCAAAACGCCATCAATTTGGCGTCAGTTTATCAGACGCTGCGCCTGTATCGGCATAATTACTCCAACGCTTAAACCTTTTCGCCTTTGCCTGTAGGGACTAAGCTGGCAGCCATTTTTTCAAGCGAGTGGAGAACCGGGTATGAAGGCGCGTATTCAGTGGGCCGGCGAGGCCATGTTCCTTGGTGAGTCGGGCAGCGGCCATGTCGTGGTGATGGACGGTCCGCCCGAAGCCGGTGGCCGCAACCTGGGTGTTCGCCCGATGGAAATGCTCCTGCTCGGCCTCGGTGGCTGCAGCAATTACGACGTGGTCAGCATCCTGCGCAAATCCCGCCAGGCCGTCGAGAGCTGCGAAGCCTTCCTGGAAGCCGAGCGGGCAGGTGAAGATCCCAAGGTGTTCACCAAGATCCATCTGCGTTTCGTGGTCAAGGGCCGTGGGTTGAAGGAGGCGCAGGTGAAGCGCGCCGTGGAGCTGTCGGCGGAGAAGTACTGCTCGGCATCGATCATGCTGGGCCGTGCCGGTGTCGAAATCACCCACGACTACGAGATCGTCGAGCTCGGCTGAGTCGTCGTTCAGCGGCGTAGCGCCGGCAGCCAGTCCGTCAGGGCTGCCGGTAGCGCGGCGCGCAGTTTGTCGCTGAGACGCTCGCGGTGTTTTTGATAAAGCAGGCCGAGCGCGATCACTGCCAGGCCGATCAGGCTCAGTACCAATGGGAACAGCAGCGACTCGGCAAACACTTCATACGACAGGTAGCCGAGATAGGCCGCCACGCCAAGCGCGCCGAAGACCATGAACATCGGTCGGCGCAGTATCACCGCAATCAGCATCAGTCCCAGGTTGATCAGGCAGTACAGGGCCTTGCCCAGTTCGCTGTCGCTGTTCATCGAGGTCAGCCCGCCCCAGAACGCCAGCAATCCGGCCAGGTAACCCCAGAACGCATAGTCCTGCCGGGTGCGGCCGTCGATGAGCAGGACAACCAGCAGCAAGCCCAGCCCGAACCACAATGAGACTTCCTGGCGTTGCTCCCAGGTAAACGCATCGCCGTGGAACCATTCGCTCAGGTCCATGGACATGAACCACAACGCAACGGCGATGGGCATGACGATGAAGGGGAAGGGAATCAGCCGCAGCATCAGCAGGCCGGCGCAGACCGTGGCCGCTTCCATCAGCAGCCAGCCGCCCTGCACGTAGCGGTAGTAGTTGTGGTAATCGCCCTGTACGTCGTCCAGCGGNNCCAGCGGCCAGATTCCGGTCAGGCGTTCGATGGCGAATACCGCCAGTGGCACGATGCTTACCGCTACCGCAGCCAGGACTCCGCCGGGAATAAGCTGGCCACGGCGCTGCATGGCCAGCCCGGCGAACGTGAGAAGAAGAATGTAGGTGATGGCGACTGCCAGCAGCGCGGTGTCGCCAATACGCATCCAGGCCTCGCTGAGCAGCCAGCCCATGGCCCCCATGATCAACAGGGCACCCAGATAGAAGGCCACGTGGGCGAGCTGGAAACTGGGTGTTTGTGCCGGTTGCTGGCGCAGGAACCCGAGCAGCGCCTGTTCCTGCTCGGTGGTCAGGAGGCCCGCTTCAACCGCGCGGGCCAGGTCCTTGGCATCGAAGCGCCCGGTCATGGCAGGTCAGATACGGTAGGTGCTTTTGGTCATGACCTTGGCCATCAGGCTCATGCCGAACTTGACCGGTGCCGGGAAGCGGAAGCCACCGGCCTCCAGCGCCATGTCGGCGTGGTGTTCTTCGTCGATGCGCATCTGTTCGAGGATCGCCCGGGATTTCTCGTCTTCCGGCGGGATCTGCTCCAGGTGCTCGTCGAGGTGCTTGCACACCTGATGCTCGGTCGCTGCGACGAAGCCCAGGCTGACCTTGTCGCTGATCAGTCCGGCAACCGCACCGATACCGAAGGACATGCCGTAGAACAGTGGATTGAGCACACTCGGGGAACTGCCCAACTGGCGAATGCGTTGCTCGCACCAGACCAGGTGGTCGATTTCTTCGTCGGCGGCCTGTTCCATCGCCTTGCGAACTTCCGGCAGCTTGGCGGTCAGGGCCTGACCTTGATAGAGCGCCTGGGCGCAGACTTCACCGGTGTGGTTGATGCGCATCAGGCCAGCGATATGGCGGGTCTGCTTGTCGTCAAGCTCGGCTTCGGGCTGGACGATTGCAGGAGAGGGGCGGGTTGGTTGGCCGCTGAAGGGCAGCAAGGTGCGCATGGCGGTGTCGGCCTGCAGCAACAAGCGGTCGAGCGGCGAGTATTGACGTTCGGTAGCCATCGGGCACCTCCGCAAGAATGTGCCCGACAGTCTAACTCAATCCCTGTGACAGGGCTTGCGCTGGATCAGCCCGGCGGCCAGTGCATCTGGCGCTGGCCAAGCACGTGCATATGGATGTGGTAGACGGTCTGGCCGCCGAGTTCGTTGCAGTTCATCACGACGCGGAAGCCGTCGTCGCAACCCAGTTCCTTGGCCAGGCGCTGGGCGGTGAACAGGATGTGTCCGGCCAGGCCCTTGTCTTCCTCGGTGAGGTCGTTGAGGGTGCGGATCGGCTTTTTCGGGATGACCAGGAAATGTACCGGTGCCTGGGGGGCGATATCGTGGAACGCCAGGACCTGGTCGTCTTCGTAGATGATCTTCGCCGGGATTTCCCGGTTGATGATCTTGGTGAAAATAGTCTCCACAACGCTTGCTCCATGGTGGTGGTCGGGCCTGAGTGTACTCAGCCGGCACGCCGCCGCCCAGTGGCGATTCGATTCAGCGCGGGCAGTAGGCGCGGTTGATGGCGCCGGCCAGCTTGCGGCTGATCCAGCGGGTCAGCA
>DQAA01000191.1:2376-3679 GCA_003523465.1 Pseudomonas sp. | reverse complement strand
GTCAGTTCTTCGCGGACCGAGTCGGCCAGGGCCTGGCGGTCGAGTGCCGGCGCCTGGGCGGCGCTGTCGCTCAGGCGTTCGAACAGCAGGGGGCGCATGCCGTTGGGCATCTACCGCGAACCTCAGGCGCCAGCCTTGTTCAGGGTCATGTCCCAGCTGGTGCCCGCCACGCCTTCCTTGGTGCCGTCGTCTTTCTGGGTGGTCAGTTCCCATTTGATCTTGGTGAAGTTCAGGGAAATGGTTTCCACCGGCTTGCCACCGGTGCCGCCGCTGACGCTGACGTTGGAGAGGATCACGTTGTCCAGGGTGTAGACGATGAACGGCATGATCTGCCCGCTGCTCTCGGCGGCGTTGCGGCCAATGGTGATCTTGGCCTGGGTGATCGGCTTGCCCGAGACGCAGTACAGGTTGAGGTTGGGGGTGGAGGTGTCGATGAACTTGGTCAGGGTGAATTCGCTGACGAAGGGTTTGCCCGAGGTCCGCTCGGTGTTGCTGACGTCGTTGGTCACCTGCATGGCGACGTTGTGGCTATAGGACATGATTTCGATCTTGTCCTTGAAGCCCTCGATCAACGAGTCGCCTTTGATGTCGTCGCCCAGGTCCAGAATGATCGCATCCATCGCGTGAAGCTCCTGCAGTCAGAAATTCGAAAAATAAGAAGGGGAACGGCTCCCGCGGGCGAACCCGCGGGAGTCAGGCTCAGGCTGCGACCGGTGGTGGCAGGGTAGCGACCAGGCGAATCGAGGCGGTCAGCTCTTCCAGCTGGAAGTGCGGACGCAGGAACACCGTGGCGCGGTAGGCGCCCGGCTTGCCGGCAACTTCCGAAACGTCGACGCGGGCTTCACGCAGCGGGTACTGGGCCTTGATTTCCTGCGGCGCGTTGTCGTTGACCAGCACGTAGTCGGCGATCCAGTTGTTCAGGTAGGTCTGCACGTTGTCGCGGGTCATGAAGCTGCCCACCTTGTCGCGCATGATCACCTTGAGGTAGTGGGCGAAGCGCGACGAGGCCAGCACGTACGGCAGCATCGAGGAAATACGCGCGTTGGCGTTGGCCTCGTTGGTGTTGTAGGTGCGCGGCTTGTTGGTGGTCTGGCCGCCGAAGAACACCGCGGTGCCGGTGTTTTTCTTGTGGCACAGGGCGATGAAGCCGAGGTCGTTCAGCTCCTTCTCGCGGCGGTCGGTGATCGCCACTTCGGTCGGGCACTTGAGGGTCAGATCGCCGGACGCGGTCTTGAAGGTGTGCTGCGGCAGGTTGCTCAGCGCGCCGCCACTTTCCGCGCCACGGATCGCCGCGCCCCAGCCG
>DQAA01000191.1:0-2255 GCA_003523465.1 Pseudomonas sp. | reverse complement strand
ACCAGGGAGACGTAGCGCGAGTCTTCGGTCTCGCGGAATTCGCGCCATTGGCCGACTTCGGCACTTTCGAAGATCTTCGCCAGGTCCTTCGGTACGCCGAGGTCGCTGAACTGCTTCATGTCGAACAGCAGCTGGCTGGCGGCGGCGATGAACGGGGCGTGGGCCGCGGCGGCGACTTCGGAGAGCTTGCGCAGCAGGGCGACGTCCTGCGGGTGGCGGCCGAAGTAGTAATCGCCCACCAGCACGCTGAACGGATAGCCACCGAAGGTGCCGTATTCGTCTTCGTAGATTTTCTTGAACAGCACGGTCTGGTCGAAGTCGACGGCGCGGTTCAGGTCCTTGTTCAGTTCGTTCTGCGAGACGTTGAGCAGGCGCAGTTTCAGGCGGGTGCTGGTCTCGGTGTTGCTGACCAGCATGTGCAGGCCGCGCCACGACGCTTCGAGCTTCTGGAAGCCTTCGTCGTGGAGGATTTCGTTGAGCTGGTCGCCGATCAGCTTGTCGATCTGCTCGATGCGATGGTTGATCAGGGCGCGGGTGTCAGGGTCCTGGCCCTGGCTGACGGCGAGGGCCTTGTCGAGGACCTGGCTGGCGAACTCGGCGATCATGTCCTGGGCGTAGACCTTCTGACTGTCGTCATGAATGATCTGGCCTTCCTTGATGATCTTTTCCAGCAGGGTCAGGGTCTGGGTGCTGCCTTCGCTTTGGTTCTCGGTGCTGGACGCGGGCATGGTGAAGCCTCCGGGTGAAAAGGGAATGAGCGGGCGGGCGAATCAGGGGCCGGGCCGATTACTCGTTCTTGGGCTCGGGCTCTGGTTCGGGCGTGCCGCCGGGAGTCACTTCTTCTTTCTTCTCGGGCTTGGCTTCAGGCTTGCCGGCGCTGGCGCCGGAGCGGGCGGCCTTGATCTCTTCGAGGTCCTTGTCGGCGCTGGCCAGGACTTCCTTGAGCAGCTCGTCGAGCTTGTCGTTGCCATCGAGCTTGGTCAGCAGGTCGCGCAGACGCTCGCGGGCTTCGAACAGCACCTTGAGGGAGTCGACCTTCTTCACCACGCTGACGGGGTCGAAGTCTTCGATCGAACCGAATTCCAGCTTGGCGCTGAGAGGGGAGTCACCACCGCTGAGGGTGTTCTTGACGTTGACGGTGACACTGGGCTTGATCGAATGCAGGACCTGGTTGAAGTTGTCGCTGTCGATCTCGACGAAACGACGCTCGTTCAACTTGTCCGGATTGGCGGTGGCGCCGGAAAGATCGGCGAGGATGCCCATGACCAGCGGCAGTTCCTTTTTCTCGATGGCGTTACCGATTTCAACGTCGTAAGTGATCTGCACGCGAGGCGGGCGAACCCGGTCCAGCTTGTGCTGAATACTCTCTTCCATAGTGGCTGACTCCGATGCAGAAGGCGGGCGCAATGCAACGGTTTCCCACTGATCGCATTCCCTTGCTTAGACCGCGGAGCGGACACACTCGCGTTGGAGGATCCTGTATTTCCGCAATCACCTCAATTCGTCATGGTGGCGAATTGGCATGGATGCTATAACAGGCCTGCCGAAATGCAAATAAAACTTTTGATGGATCATTATGTGTCTTAAAAAGTTCATATTTTTCAGGATGTTAGTGGTACTTTTAGGCCTCGCTAGTATTGGCGGGTGTTCGCTTTTTGGATCCAAGGTTAATGTTGATCGAGTTACCTTCGATGTTGCTTTGCGTGCAAATGATGACTCGCCGATAGCGGTCGACTTTATTGCCGTCAACGATATTGATTTGCTCGCAAAGTTGTCTGGACTGTCAGCAAAACAATGGTTTGCAGCGCGTGATCAATATCAACGGGATTTCCGTCAATATCTTTATGTATGGGGCATGGAGCTAGTGCCGGGACAGTTGATTGAATCGTCAACTTTCCCCCTCGATGGGAAGCCGGCGGTGGGGCTGCTGGCATTCGCCAATTACCAGGGCCAGGGCGTCCATCGCCTGCGCCTGGAAGACCAGCGCAGCATCCGCTTGAAATTCGATGCGCGCGAGATGACCCTGCTCGACCAGAACATACGCTGAACGTGGCCACCGAGCCGTGCGGCGATACGCCAAATACAGGATGTCAAGGGAACCTATGAGCGTGCGACCTGACGTGGTCTGCTGGTACGAAGGCATGCAGTTGCTGCCCCAGCATTTTCAGTTGCAAGGGCTGCGGGCCGAAGCCATGGCGGCGCACCTGGCCCGTGCTGCCAACCCCTGGTACTGGGGGGTGTCGCAGTTGTCCTGG
>DQAA01000123.1 GCA_003523465.1 Pseudomonas sp. | reverse complement strand
CGGTCCTTGTGGGAGCTGGCGTTGCCAGCGATAAGGCCCTCAGATGCCCCTCAGATCTCGACCTGGGTCCCCAGTTCGATCACCCGGTTCAGCGGCAGATTGAAGAAGCGCAGGTTGCCGTTGGCATTCTTCAGCAGGAACGCGAACAGATTCCCCCGCCACCGCGCCATTCCCTCCAGCCGTGAAGCGATCACCGTCTCCCGACTGAGGAAGTAGGTGGTGCGCATCGGGCTGAAGTCCAGCTCTTCCAGATGGCACAGGCGCAACGCCGCCGGGACGTCCGGTTCGTCCATGAAGCCGAAGTGCAACAGCACGCGGAAGAACCCGTCGCCATAAGCCTCGACCTCGAAACGCTCCTGCTCCGGCACCCGTGGCCGGTCTTCACTGACCACCGTCAGCAACACCACCTGGCTGTGCAGCACCTGGTTATGCAGGAGGTTATGCAGCAGCGCGTGGGGCACTGCATCCGCCCGCGCGGTGAGGAACACGGCAGTCCCTTCGACCCGATGCGGCGGCTGAACGCGGATGCTGCCGATGAACACCGGCAGCGGCAGCGCGCCTTCGTCGATACGGTCGACGAGGATCTGCTTGCCGCGCTTCCAGGTGCTCATCAACAGCAGCAGCACTGCGCCGGCCAGCACCGGGAAGGCACCGCCCTGTACCACCTTGGGCAGGTTGGCGGCGAAGAACAGGCCATCGACGAACAGGAACCCGAGGAGAATCGGTACCGCCAGCAGCGGCGGCCATTTCCATAGCAGCAGCATCACCGTGGAGACCAGCAGCGTGGTCATCAGCATGGTCCCGGTCACCGCCACGCCGTAGGCCGCAGCCAGTGCGCCGGAGGACTCGAAACCTATCACCAGCAACACCACCGCGACCATCAGCGACCAGTTCACCGCGCCGATGTAGATCTGCCCCTGCTCGTCGCTGGAGGTGTGCTGGATCTGCATGCGCGGGATATAACCGAGCTGGATGGCCTGGCGGGTCAGGGAGAAGGCTCCGGAAATCACCGCCTGGGAGGCAATCACCGTGGCCAGGGTGGCCAGGGCGATCAACGGCAGGAGCGCCCAGCTCGGCGCCAGCAGATAGAAAGGGTTGCGCGCCGCCTCCGGGTTTTGCAGGAGCAACGCGCCCTGACCGAAGTAGTTGAGCACCAGCGCCGGCAGCACCAGGGCGAACCAGGCGCGGGCGATGGGTTTGCGACCGAAGTGGCCCATATCGGCATACAGCGCCTCGGCCCCGGTCAGCGCCAGCACCACCGCGCCAAGAATCGCCACGCCCATGCCCGGATGGACAATAAAGAAGCGTACTGCCCACACCGGGTTGAACGCCTTGAGCACTTCCGGGCTCTGGGAGATGCCATGCAGGCCCAGCAGCCCCAGGACGATGAACCAGGCCACCATCACCGGACCGAAGAGAATGCCGATCTTCGCCGTCCCGTGTTTCTGTACCAGGAACAGCGCCACCAGCACGATCAGGGCGATGGGCACCACCCAGTGATCGATACCGTCGAAGGCCAGTTCCATCCCTTCTACTGCTGACAATACCGAGACCGCCGGGGTGATCATGCTGTCGCCGTAGAACAGCGACGCACCGATCAATCCGCAGACCACCATGAACGCCTTGAGCTTCGGCCGGGACGCGGCAGCGCGGGTAGCCAGCGCCGTCAGGGCCATGATCCCGCCCTCGCCCTGGTTGTCGGCACGCAGGATGAAGGTCACGTATTTGATCGACACCACCCAGATCAGCGACCACGCGATCAGGGAAAGAATGCCCAGAACACCATCATGGTTGACCGGCACCCCATAACCGCCGGTAAAGACTTCCTTGAGGGTATACAAGGGGCTGGTCCCGATATCGCCGTAGACCACCCCGACAGCTGCCACCAGCAGGCCCAGCGACTTCGTCGCCCCATGCCCCGCAGTGGCTTCACTGCTTGCCTGACCCATCAACCACTCCCGCGAAAAAGAACCGGAAACCGGTGAATCTCGTGCCAGACGCTATGATTTTTGTCGTCGGCCGAACCTTGTTGCCCCCGTACGAAAATGACGCGGGCGCAACGCGGCGAAGCATAGCGCAGCGTTCGTCGTTTTTCTGCTGGTCAAGCAGGCGAACGCTCGCTAGAATTGCGCACTTTTTGATCAGAGGCGCCTGGAAGCGCCCGCCAGGGTTGCCTCTTTCATCTAGTGGGCAACCCCTCTACACCGAGGTTAACCATGTCCACGACCGCTACTCCGACCACGCCAAAGGTAGGATTTGTCTCACTCGGGTGCCCGAAAGCTCTGGTCGACTCCGAGCGCATCCTGACCCAGCTGCGTATGGAAGGTTACGAAGTCGTGCCTACCTATCAGGACGCTGATGTGGTGGTGGTCAACACCTGTGGCTTCATCGACTCGGCCAAGGCCGAATCCCTGGAAGTGATCGGCGAAGCCATCAAGGAAAACGGCAAGGTCATCGTCACCGGCTGCATGGGCGTCGAGGAAGGCAACATCCGCGACGTGCACCCGAGCGTGCTGGCCGTTACCGGTCCGCAGCAGTACGAGCAAGTCGTCAACGCCGTGCACGAAGTGGTGCCACCGCGCCAGGACCACAACCCGCTGATCGACCTGGTGCCACCACAAGGCGTCAAGCTGACCCCGCGCCACTACGCCTACCTGAAGATTTCCGAAGGCTGCAACCACAGCTGCAGCTTCTGCATCATCCCGTCGATGCGCGGCAAGCTGGTCAGCCGCCCGGTCGGCGAAGTGCTGAGCGAGGCCGAGCGCCTGGTCAAGGCCGGCGTCAAGGAGATCCTGGTGATTTCCCAGGACACCAGCGCCTACGGCGTCGACGTCAAGTACAAGACCGATTTCTGGAACGGCCGCCCGGTCAAGACCCGCATGCTGGAGCTGTGTGAAGCCCTCAGCAGCCTGGGCGCCTGGGTCCGCCTGCACTACGTCTACCCGTACCCGAACGTGGACGACGTGATCCCGCTGATGGCCGCCGGCAAGATCCTGCCGTACCTGGACATCCCGTTCCAGCACGCCAGCCCGAAAGTGCTGAAGTCGATGAAACGCCCGGCCTTCGAAGACCGGACCCTGGCGCGAATCAAGAAATGGCGCGAACAGTGCCCTGACCTGATCATCCGCTCCACCTTCATCGTCGGCTTCCCTGGCGAGACCGAAGAAGACTTCCAGTACCTGCTGGACTGGCTCACCGAAGCCCAGCTCGACCGCGTCGGCTGCTTCCAGTACTCCCCTGTCGAAGGCGCGCCAGCCAATGACCTGGGCCTGGACGAAATCCCGGACGAGATCAAGCAGGACCGCTGGGACCGCTTCATGGCCCACCAGCAGGCCATCAGCACCGCCCGCCTGCAACTGCGCATCGGTCGCGAGATCGAAGTGCTGATCGACGAAGTCGAAGAGCAGGGTTCGGTTGGCCGCAGCTTCTTANNGTCTTCATCGATGGCGATCACGGCTACAAGCCGGGCGACAAAGTGCGCTGCCGGGTAGTCGATGCCGACGAGTACGACCTCTGGGCCGAGCCGATCTAAGGCTCCAGCGGAAAAAACAAAGCCCCTACGCGGGGCTTTGTTTTTTCCTGCGGTTACAATGCTTCCCATTCCCTCGCATCACGGCCCCTCCTCATGTCTGAAACCACCCGCCTTTCCAAACGCCTTATCGCCCAGCTGGGCTGCTCCCGTCGCGAGGCCGACCTCTATATCGGCGGTGGCTGGGTCACCGTGGACGGCGAGATCATCGACGAGCCGCAGTTCCAGGTCGACCAGCAGGTCGTTGCCCTGCTTCCAGGGGCCAAGGCCGATGCGCCGGAGCCCGTCACCCTGCTCCTGCACCAGGAGGCCGG
>DQAA01000131.1 GCA_003523465.1 Pseudomonas sp. | reverse complement strand
CCTGCTGTACACCGTCGGCGCGCTGGCCTGGTTCTGGCTGCTGGCCCGGATCAACCGCCTGCGAACCGCGCAGGCCGTGGGCAAACCGCAGTTCACCCTGGCCCTGGCGCTGTTCAGCGGGGTTTGTTTCATCGCCATTGCCGGCCTGATGGGCGCCAAGCCGGTCTGACGTGGTGCCTCAATCGCGCAGGCTGATCACCGGCCAGCCGCGTTTCTCGGCTTCGGCGCGCAGGTTCGGGTCGGGGTCGACCGCCACCGGGTTGTCCACCTGCTCCAGCAGCGGCAGATCGTTCATCGAGTCGCTGTAGAAGTAGCTGCCTTCAAGGCTCAGTTTGTTCTCTTCCAGCCAACGATTCAGGCGGGTCACCTTGCCTTCGCGGAAGCACGGCACGTCGATGCTGCGCCCGGTGTAGCGGCCGTCGACCAGCTCGCATTCCGTGGCGAGCAGGGTTTCCACGTCGAGGCGCTTGGCGATCGGGCCGGTGATGAAGCGGTTGGTCGCGGTGATAATGACCAGCTTGTCGCCGGCGTCACGGTGCTTCTTCAGCAGGGCCAGGGCCTTGGGCAGGATGATCGGCTCGACGCAGTCGCGCATGAAGTCGCCGTGCCATTCATCGAGCTGGGCCATCTCGGTGGTGGCCAGGATTTCCAGGCTGAAGTTCAGGTAGGCCTGCAGGTCGAGCTTGCCGGCCAGGTAGTCCTGGTAGAAGGCATCGTTGCGGTTCTGGTACTCCACCGGGTCGAGAATGCCCCGGGCGCACAGGTAGTCACCCCATGCGTGGTCGCTGTCGCCGCCGAGGAGGGTGTTGTCCAGATCGAATAAAGCCAGGCGCATTGAAGAGTCACTCGCATAACATCTGAAAAGTCCCACAGAATACGGACTTTTCACAACGCTGCACATAAGGTATGGCGGGCGCGTTGCTGGCCTTGCTGGCTTTATGGAACAATGCGGCGACATGCGTTTGCGAGGTTGCTGCCGTGATCGACCCCGATGGTTTTCGCCCCAATGTCGGGATCATTCTGACTAATGATCTTGGGCAGGTGCTATGGGCCCGGCGAATCAACCAGGATGCCTGGCAGTTTCCACAAGGGGGAATCAACCCCGATGAAACACCGGAAGATGCTCTGTACCGCGAGTTGAATGAAGAAGTAGGCCTTGAGCGTCAGGACGTGGAAATTCTTGCCTGTACCCGTGGCTGGTTGCGTTATCGTTTACCCCAACGTCTGGTCCGCACCCACAGCCAACCACTGTGCATCGGCCAGAAACAGAAGTGGTTCCTGCTGCGCCTGGTCTCCAACGAGCAGCGGGTTCGGATGGACCTCACCGGCAAACCGGAATTCGATGGCTGGCGCTGGGTCAGCTATTGGTATCCGCTGGGCCAGGTGGTGACATTCAAGCGCGAAGTGTACCGCCGCGCGCTCAAAGAGCTTGCCCCGCGCCTTCTGGCGCGCGACTGACGACGGAGTTCGACCCCGAGCCATGCTCAATACGCTGCGCAAGATCGTCCAGGAAGTTAACTCCGCCAAGGATCTCAAGACGGCGTTGGGGATCATTGTCTTGCGCGTCAAAGAGGCCATGGGCAGCCAGGTCTGCTCGGTCTATCTGCTCGACCCGGAAACCAACCGTTTCGTCCTGATGGCCACCGAGGGCCTGAACAAGCGTTCCATCGGCAAGGTCAGCATGGCGCCGAACGAGGGCCTGGTCGGCCTGGTCGGCACCCGGGAAGAGCCGCTGAACCTGGAAAACGCCGCCGACCACCCCCGTTACCGCTACTTCGCCGAGACCGGCGAAGAGCGCTTCGCCTCCTTCCTTGGTGCACCGATCATCCACCACCGTCGCGTGGTCGGTGTTCTGGTCATCCAGCAAAAGGAGCGCCGCCAGTTCGATGAAGGCGAGGAAGCCTTCCTCGTCACCATGAGTGCGCAGCTCGCCGGCGTTATCGCCCACGCCGAGGCCACCGGTTCGATCCGCGGCCTGGGCCGTCAGGGCAAGGGTATCCAGGAAGCCAAGTTCGTCGGTGTGCCGGGCTCGCCGGGCGCTGCGGTGGGTACGGCGGTGGTCATGCTGCCGCCGGCCGATCTCGATGTGGTGCCGGACAAGACCGTCACCGATATCGATGCCGAACTGAAACTCTTCAACAACGCCCTCGAAGGCGTGCGCAGCGACATGCGCACCCTCTCGGCCAAGCTGGCCACCCAGCTGCGCCCGGAAGAGCGGGCGCTGTTCGATGTCTACCTGATGATGCTCGACGACGCGGCCCTGGGCGGCGAGGTGGTCGAGGTCATCAAGACCGGCCAATGGGCCCAGGGCGCCCTGCGCCAGGTGGTCGGCGAACACGTCAACCGCTTCGAACTGATGGACGACGCCTACCTGCGCGAGCGTGCATCCGACGTCAAGGACCTTGGCCGGCGCCTGCTGGCCTATCTCCAGGAAGCCCGCCAGCTGTCGCTGGTCTACCCCGACAACACCATCCTCGTCAGTGAAGAGCTGACCCCGGCCATGCTCGGCGAAGTGCCGGAAGGCAAGCTGGCGGGCCTGGTTTCGGTGCTCGGTTCGGGCAACTCCCACGTGGCGATCCTGGCTCGTGCCATGGGCATTCCCACGGTGATGGGCCTGGTCGACCTGCCGTATTCCAAGGTCGACGGCATCCAGATGATCGTCGATGGCTACAAGGGCGACGTCTACACCAACCCCAGCGACGTGCTGCGCAAGCACTACGCCGATGTGGTCGAGGAAGAGCGCCAGCTGGCCCAGGGCCTCGACGCCCTGCGCGAGCTGCCTTGCGAAACCACCGACGGCCACCGCATGCCGCTGTGGGTCAACACCGGCCTGCTCGCCGATGTGGCGCGGGCCCAGCAGCGCGGTGCCGAGGGTGTCGGCCTGTACCGCACCGAAGTGCCGTTCATGATCAACCAGCGCTTCCCCAGCGAAAAGGAACAGCTGGCCATCTACCGTGAACAGCTGGCCGCCTTCCATCCGCTGCCGGTGACCATGCGCAGCCTGGACATCGGTGGCGACAAGGCGCTGTCCTACTTCCCTATCAAGGAAGACAACCCGTTCCTCGGCTGGCGCGGCATCCGCGTCACCCTCGATCACCCGGAAATCTTCCTGGTCCAGACCCGCGCGATGCTCAAGGCCAGCGAGGGCCTGAACAACCTGCGCATCCTGCTGCCGATGATTTCCGGTATTCACGAACTGGAAGAAGCCCTGCACCTGATCCACCGTGCCTGGGGCGAAGTGCGCGACGAAGGCACCGACGTGCCGATGCCGCCGGTGGGCGTGATGGTGGAGATTCCCGCAGCGGTCTACCAGACCAAGGAACTGGCGCGCCAGGTGGACTTCCTCTCGGTCGGCTCCAACGACCTGACCCAGTACCTGCTCGCGGTGGACCGCAACAACCCGCGGGTCGCCGACCTGTATGACTACCTGCACCCGGCGGTGCTCCAGGCCCTGCAGCATGTGGTCACGGCGGCGCATGCCGAAGGCAAGCCGGTCAGTATCTGCGGCGAGATGGCCGGTGACCCGGCGGCGGCGGTGCTGCTGATGGCGATGGGCTTCGACAGCCTGTCGATGAACGCCACCAACCTGCCGAAGGTGAAATGGATGCTGCGTCAGATCAGCATGGGCAAGTCGAAGGAAATGCTCGCGCAGGTCATGGAGATCGATAACCCGCAAGTTATCCACAGTACCTTGCAGTTGGCCCTGAAGAACCTGGGGCTGTCGCGGATGATCAATCCGCACTGATCCTTGCTGCTTTCAAGGGCCTCATCGCTCGCAAGCCTGCTCGCTGAACCTGTGGGAGCTGGCTTGCCAGCGATGAGGCCCTCAACTTCACAGCATCAATTCGACCTCTCCCAGATGCCCCCCAAACGGCCCGAAGCTTCTCTCCACCAGCCTGCGCCGCCCATCCGCCTCGACAACCAGCACCGTACTCGCCCGAGTCCCATAGTTCTGGCTGGCAATGAACACACTGGACAGCAACCGCTCGGTCGCCAGCCCGACCCCGGTGCTAGGCAGTTCCCCATCCGCCGCCGGCCGACCATCCCCCAGCAGTTCGAACAGTTCTTCCAGTTGCGGATCATCCAGCCGCTCCCGCAACCCTTCCCGCGCCTTCACCAGCTTCGGCCACGGCGTATCCAGCGCAGCATTCGATAGCCCGTAGACCCCGGCCTCCAGCATCCTCGGCGTCGCACCGGCATGCAGATACCCCAGTTGCCCGGCATCCCCGACCAGCAGGTTGAACCCCGAATAATGCCCCGCCTCGCCAGCCACCTTCTCCAGATAAGCCCCGACCGACAGCTCGCCGCGCAGATACCCCGCCACCAGTTCACCCCGTGACCGTGCTCCCAGCGCCTGGCCGGGATCACGAATGTTGGTCAGCGCCGCAAAGCGCCCCTCGGGGCCCACGCCCGGCCAGGTCCCGCCGGCTTCCAGGTCGCGTCCGGCATGCACTCCGGGCGTTTCGTCCCAGGCGGCCAGGGCCTGGGTCGGGCGGGCGTAGAATTCGTCACGGTTGGCCGCGACGATCAGCGGTCGGGCATGCCCGGGCCGCCAGGCGAAAACGATCAGGCACATCGTGTTTCCCGTTGTCTTGTCGGTGGTGGCTCACTCTACCTCAGACGACCCTTACAAGGTCTTCATCTGCCTTTAGTGGAGGCAAAGGCCTACCTTCCGTTACCATGCCGGACTGAATTTTCCGGGGGCAACAATGGAATTCGTGCTCTACCTGCTGCTGGGCGCCTGTGCGGGCGTGCTGGCCGGGCTATTCGGTGTCGGTGGCGGGATCGTCATCGTGCCGGTGCTGGTGTTCAGCTTCACGCTGCAAGGCTTCGACGCCTCGGTGCTGACCCACCTGGCCGTTGGCACGTCGCTGGCAACCATCGTCTTCACCTCGATCAACGCCATCAGCGAGCACCATCGCAAAGGTGCGGTGCAGTGGCCGATCGTTGCCTGGATGACCGTGGGTATCCTGATCGGCGCGGCCATCGGGGCCAAGACCGCCTCGCTGATCCAGGGCC
>DQAA01000444.1 GCA_003523465.1 Pseudomonas sp. | reverse complement strand
CGCCCTGGAGCTTGCTCAACTCGCTCAACAACAGCGGGACTTCACGGGACTGGCCGGCGCGGGCCTCGACCTGCTTGCCGAGCTCCTTCAGCGGCCGGCGCACTTCGCTGGGCAGGGACAGCGCCTGCAACTGGCTTACCAGCGAGGTCAGGGCGGTGGTCACCTGGGTGACCCGCGTCGCGCGGCGCTGCTCGGAGTCGAGCACGGCTTTTTCGAGACGGGGAATAAGGCCGGCGAGGGCGGCGTCCATGTTGTCGGTGCGGATGACGTCGCGCATTTCCTTCATGCACTCGTCCACCACGCGGTCGCTGCCTTCAGCGGCCAGGGTGCTGCGCACAAGACCACGACGCAGCAGGTCGAGACGGGCGTCCCAACGGCGCTCCAGCTTTTCCTGTTGTTCGATGCTTTTGAGGTATTTCTCTTTCCAGCGCTCTGCTTCGTCGCTCATGCCCGGGGTCCACGATCAGGGGACTAACGCAAAGCGGGGAGCGTATCCACAGTCAGGGAATCAGGCAAACGAATCTCAACAGCGACCGGCAAATGATCGGAAATCGGCTGTGAAAGCACTTCGACCTTTTCCAGAGTCAAGCTCGGGCTGAGCAGAATGTGATCAAGGCAACGTTGCGGACGCCAGCTGGGGAAGGTGGCTTCGACCTGCGGCGCGATGAGGCCGAGGTCGCGCAGGGGCGAGTGTTGCAGCAGGTCGGTGGCGTGGGTGTTCATGTCGCCCATCAGCACCTGGTGGCGATAGCCGCCGATCAGTTCGCGGATATAGGCAAGCTGGCGGGCACGGGTCTTGGAGCCGAGGGCCAGGTGCATCATCACCACGATCAGGGCATCGTCGCCTTCGCCGAAACGCACCAGGATCGCGCCGCGGCCAGCAGGACCGGGTAGCGGGTGGTCTTCGAGCAGTTGCGGCTTGAGACGGCTGAGCACGCCGTTGCTGTGCTGGGCGAAGCGCCCGAGGTTGCGGTTGAGCTGCTGGTACCAGTAGGGGAAGGCACCGAGGTGGGCGAGGTGCTCGACCTGGTTGACGTAGCCCGAGCGCAGGCTGCCACCATCGGCCTCCTGCAGGGCGACCAGGTCGAAGTCGCTGAGCAGCGCACCGATCTTCTGCAGATTGCTGGCGCGCCCGCCGTGCGGCAGCAGGTGCTGCCAGCTGCGGGTCACGTAGTGGCGGTAGCGCTCGGTGCTGATGCCGACCTGGATGTTGAAGCTGAGCAGGCGCAGGCGACCGTCCTGGGGCAGGTTGTTGTCGCCGACATGCAGCTCGTTGACCCGTGGATCACACAGGCCGACGACCCGCTCGCTTCTCCAGCGCGCCATGGCCGTCGCCGCTTACTTAGCGGCGCGCTCCTTGGCGATCAGCTGGTCGGCAACGTTCAGCACGCCTTCCGGACCGCCGGCGCTGCCCAGGTCGAAGCGGTATTTGCCGTTGACCACCATGGACGGAACACCGGTGATCTCGTACTGCTTCGCCAGGGCCTTGGCCTTGACGACCTGGCCTTTGATGGCGAAGGAGTTGAAGGTGGCGAGGAACTTGTCCTTGTCGACGCCCTGGGTGGCCAGGAAATCAGCCATGTCCTGCGGGTCGGTCAGGCGCTTGTGCTGGTTCTGGATGGCGTCGAAGACGGCGGTATGGACCTTGTGCTCGACGCCCATGGCTTCGAGGGTCAGGAACATCTGGCCGTGGGCATCCCATGGGCCACCGAACATGGCGGGAATGCGCTTGAAGTTGACGTCGGCGGGGAGTTTGTCGATCCACGGGTTGATGGTCGGTTCGAAGTTGTAGCAGTGCGGGCAGCCGTACCAGAACAGCTCGACGACTTCGATCTTGCCTGGCTCGGAGACCTGCACCGGGGTGCTCAGCTCGTTGTATTCCTTGCCAGCGACCGGCTCCGCGGCCTGGGCAGTCATACCGAAAGCGCTGGCGGCTACCAGCGCGGCGCTGAGAATCAGATTACGCATGCTTTACTCCTGAGCAGTCTTTGAGTCGCCCTGAAACGACTTGTCTCTCTGACAGGCCAAGGCGGGTGCGAGTTCGTAAGTGTAACGGCAGAAGAATGAAAAAAGGGTGGCCGAAGCCACCCTTTCATGTTCGGCACACGCTATTAACGCAGCGTTAACATTGCCGTTGGATCAATGCAGACCCTGGATATAGCTGGCCAGCGCCTGGATGTCCTTGTTGCTCAGCTTGGAGGCGATGGTGCGCATGGTGGTCGCATCACCGTCGTTGGTACGGTCGCCTTCGCGGAAGTCGGTCAGTTGCTTGGTGACGTATTGCGCGTGCTGGCCACCCAGGTGCGGGAAGCCGGCGGAGGCGATGCCCGCGCCGTTCGGCGAGTGGCAACCGGTGCAGGCTGGCAGGCCTTTCTGCAGGTCGCCACCGTTGAACAGGGCACGGCCACGTTCGACGAGGGCCGGGTCGGCGGCGCCGACGCTGCCTTTCTGGCTGGCGAAATAGGCGGCGATGTCGGAAAGGTCCTGGTCGCTGAGGTTGGTCAGCAGGCCGGTCATTTCCAGCACGGTGCGCTTGCCGTCCTTGATGTCGTGGAGCTGCTTGCTCAGGTAGCGCTCACCCTGGCCTGCAAGTTTCGGGAAGTTCGGCGCGACGCTGTTGCCGTCCGGGCTGTGACACGCCCCACAAACGGCCGCTTTTGCCTGACCGGCAGCGGCATCGCCAACGATAGTGCCAGCGGCATTGGCGCCGCCTGTAACGCCCAGGGTCAACAGCAGACTCACGATCAGTTTGTTCATCAGCTAATCCAACTACGGCTAAGGGTGAAAGAGTTATGTATCGGGGCTACCGGCTCATCCAGTCGATGATTGCCTGGTAGTCCTCGGCACTGCAGTCCATGCACAATCCACGCGGTGGCATAGCCTTGAAACCCTGGGTTACGTGCCCGACCAATATCTCCATACCCTGCGCCAGCCTTGGCTCCCAGGCTGCACGGTCACCCGCTCTGGGGGCCTGTGGCAGCTGCCCGGCGTGACAGGCCGCACATGTGCGGTTGTACAACGCCTCGGGATCCTGTGTAGCCTGAGCGCTGGAAAACGGTATCAAGACACCGATTGCAAGCAGCCATTTCGTCATTAAACGACCCTTCAGGGTTGGGGACTCATTGCGTTCTGTTGCGCAACCTTTAAAGTCTGAGCCCCCGTGCACATCGTCCTACGCTGGGATAATGCGCACACAAAATCTAGGGCATTATATACTCCCGTTGCCGAAACGGAAACGACACACCCTGCCGCACCCACCCCGGGCAACGCTCACTTCGGACATCCCATGCAAGTCAAAAACCCCATCCTCGGACTTTGCCAGACGGCAAAATTCGCCATCAGTGCCGCCAAGGTCGAACAGTGTCCGCCTGACGCGGGCTACGAAGTCGCCTTCGCCGGCCGTTCCAACGCCGGCAAGTCCAGCGCCCTCAATACCCTGACCCACGCCAGCTTGGCGCGCACCTCGAAAACCCCGGGTCGGACCCAGTTGTTGAACTTCTTCAGTCTGGATGACGATCGGCGTTTGGTCGACCTGCCGGGCTACGGATATGCAAAGGTCCCGATTCCGCTCAAGCAGCACTGGCAGCGCCACCTGGAGGCCTATCTGGGCAGCCGCGAGGCGTTGAAGGGCCTGATCCTGATGATGGACGTGCGCCATCCGATGACCGACTTCGACAAGATGATGCTGGACTGGTCCAAGGCCAGTGGCATGCCGATGCACATCCTGCTGACCAAGGCCGACAAGCTGACCTTCGGCGCGGCCAAGAACACTTTGCTCAAGGTGCAGTCGGAGATCCGCAAGGGTTGGGGCGACAGCATCACCATCCAGCTGTTCTCGGCGCCGAAACGTCAGGGCCTGGAAGAGGCCTACGTCGTGCTCGCGCGCTGGATGGAGCTGGCTGACAAGCCCGAAGAATAAGGACCCGGGAGGGTTTGCCCGGTAAATTCCGGGCAAAAAAAACCCCGGACTTCGTATGGGGAGGGGGAAGTTCGGGGTTCAAGTTCCGAACCGCTAGGGCGGGGTCCGGATATCTGCCAACACTTAACACAACATAGGAGCATTGAAGGGCTTCACCAGCCATTCAGTAACTCTGAGTGTCGGTTCACCGGATTAGTTCCGGGCGTGTAGAAACTATTTGCGATAAGTAGGAAATGTCTTAATGCCCGACCAAAGTGATCAGGCATTTTCCGCGACCTTATGTCGCAGCATTTCCCCGCATTTTCAGTGCGCTTCGTCCCAGTTCGCGCCAACTCCCACATCCACCACCAGCGGCACATCCAGTTGCGCGGCGTTGCTCATGTGCGGACGGATTTCTTCACGAACCTGATCCACCAGGTCCTCGCGCACCTCAAGCACCAGTTCGTCGTGCACCTGGAGGATCACCCGGGCATCCAGGCCCGAGGTTTCCAGCCAGTTGTCCACCGCGACCATCGCACGCTTGATGATGTCTGCCGCCGTACCCTGCATCGGCGCGTTGATCGCCGTGCGCTCGGCGCCAGCGCGCTCCATCGGCCGGCTGGAATTGATCGCCGGCAGGTACAGGCGACGACCGAACAGGGTTTCCACGAAGCCTTGCTCGGCGGCCAGCTTGCGGGTGCTCTCCATGTATTGGCGCACACCCGGGTAGCGGGCGAAGTAGGCATCGATATAGGTCTTGGCCTGCTTGGTTTCGACGCCGATGTCCTTGCCGAGCTTCTTCGCGCCCATGCCATAGATCAGACCGAAGTTGATCGCCTTGGCGCTGCGCCGCTGGTCGGAAGTCACCTGGTCGAGGCCGACGTTGAAGACCTCCGCGGCGGTGGCGGTGTGCACGTCGAGGCCGTTGCGGAAGGCGTTCATCAGACCTTCGTCACCGGACAGGTGGGCCATGATGCGCAGTTCGATTTGCGAGTAGTCCGCCGCCAGCAGCTTGTAGCCCTTGGGCGCGACGAACGCCTGGCGAATGCGTCGGCCTTCGGCGGTCCGCGCCGGAATGTTCTGCAGGTTCGGATCGCTGGACGACAAACGACCGGTGGCGGCGATCGCCTGCCCGTAGGAGGTATGGATGCGGTGGGTACGCGGGTTGATCTGCTCCGGCAGACGATCGGTGTAGGTGCTCTTGAGCTTGCTCAGCGAGCGGTACTGCATCAGTACCCGCGGCAGCGGATAGCCTTCTTCGGCGAGCTCATCCAGCACCTCTTCGGCAGTGGATGGCTGGCCCTTGGCGGTCTTCTTCAGCACCGGCAAGCCGAACTTGTCATAGAGGATCGCCCCCAGCTGACGCGGCGAGCCCAGGTTGAACGGTTCGCCCGCCAGTTCGATGGCCTCGCGCTCCAGCTCGGCCATCTTGTCGCCCAGCTCCTGGCTCTGGATCTTCAGCAGCTCGGGATCGACCAGCGCACCCTGGCGCTCGATGCGCGCCAGCACCGGCACCAGCGGCATCTCGATATCGGTCAGCACGCTGGCCAGGGTGGGAATCGCCTGCAGTTGCGAGAACAGTGCCTGGTGCAGGCGCAGGGTCACGTCGGCGTCTTCGGCGGCGTAGGGGCCGGCCTTGTCCAGGTGGATCTTGTCGAAGGTCACCTGCTTGGCGCCCTTGCCGGCGATGTCCTCGAACTTCACGGTGCTGTAGTCGAGGTACAGCTTCGCCAGGCTGTCCATGTCATGACGGGTCGCCGTGGAGTTGAGGACATAGGATTCGAGCATGGTGTCGAAGGCGATGCCGCGCACGGTGATGCCGTTGTCCTGGTCGCCGTCGATGGCGCAGTTGGCGAGGATGTTCATGTCGAACTTGGCGTGCTGGCCGACCTTGAGCTTGCTCGGGTCTTCCAGCAGCGGTTTCAGCGCGCGCAGCACGGCGTTGCGGTCCAGCTGGGCCGGCGCATCCGGGTAGCTGTGGGTCAGCGGGACATAGGCGCCTTCATGGGCCTTCACCGCGAAGGACACACCCACCAGCTGCGCCTGCTGCGCATCGATGCCGGTGGTTTCGGTGTCGAAGGCGAACAGCGGGGCATCCTTGAGCTTTTGCAGCCAGCGATCGAAGTCGGCCTGTTCAAGAATGGTCTCGTAGAGCGGCTCGATCGGGACTTCAACCTCGGCGACCGCAACGGCGTCGTCGCTGACCACCGCCACGGCCACATCCACCTTGGCGGCCGGTGCAGGCTGGGTGGCACGACGGGCTTCACGCTCCAGCTCGTCGATCCAGCCCTTGAACTCCAGCAGGGTGTAGATCTCCATCAGCTTGTCGCGGTCCGGCTCGCCCAGGTGCAGGTCGTCCAGGCCCACGTCCAGCTCGACATCGCACTTGATGGTCGCCAGTCGATAGGAGAGGAAGGCCATGTCCTTGCTCTCCAGCAGCTTGGCCGGCAGGGTCTTGGCACCACGGATGGGGAAGGTCGGGACCAGGTCGAGGTTCTCGTACAGCTCCTTCAGGCCGCCATTCACCCCGATCAGCAGGCCCACGGCGGTTTTCTCGCCAACACCCTTCACGCCGGGAATGTTGTCCGCGGTATCGCCCATCAGCGCCAGCAGGTCGATGATCTGTTCCGGAGCGACACCGAATTTCCCTTTTACGCCTTCGATATCCAGCACGGTTCCGGTCATGGTGTTGACCAGCGTAACGTGCTCGTCCACCAGCTGCGCCATGTCCTTGTCGCCGGTGGAAACCACCACGGGACGGGCCGCCGCCGCGCTGCTTCGGGCCAGGGTGCCGATCACGTCATCGGCCTCGACGCCCTCGACGCACAGCAGCGGGAAGCCCAGGGC
>DQAA01000525.1:2835-2986 GCA_003523465.1 Pseudomonas sp. | reverse complement strand
GGTCGGGGCCTGCGCGACGGCAACCGCACGCTGTGGTGCTCGTGGGTGATCGAGGCGCCCGGGAAAAAGATCTTCTTCAGCGGCGACACCGGCTATTTCGACGGTTTCGCCGAGATCGGCCGGCGCTTCGGCCCGTTCGACCTGACCCTGA
>DQAA01000525.1:0-2767 GCA_003523465.1 Pseudomonas sp. | reverse complement strand
ACGGCACCTTCGACCTCGCCATGCACGCCTGGTACGAGCCTTTCGAAACCGTGCTGGAACACGCCGCCGAGCGCGGCGTCAGCGTCACCACGCCAGGCATGGGCGAGCGCTTCGACCTGCATGCCCCGCAAACCGGCAAGCGCTGGTGGCGCGATCCGCTGGCCGAGGAAACGCGTGCCGAGGCCGAAGCCACCCCTCGCCGTTGCTGCCTGCATGAGGGGCGGTAATCCGCTAACGGGCCCTGGTTCAAAGACTTTCATGTTCAACGTGCAATAGAATGCGCCCCTGGCGAATCCACCACGCTTCGCCAGGTACTGAACGCCCCTTCAGGTTCGAAGGGGCGTCACGCTTTCTGCTGAACTGAAAATAGGCCAGACATGCCAAGCGTTTCTCCAGAAATACAAGCCAGGGAATGGCACGCCATGGTTGCGCAGTTCTCCCCTGCGTTGACCCAAGCCTTGAAGCACCTGGTCCAGACCCACAAGGTCGACCTTGCCGCGCGCTTCTACGAACACATGCTGGCGGACCCCAACGCCTCGCTGATCCTCTCCCACGATGAAGTCAAAAGCCGCCTGGGCAGCTCGATGCAGGCCTGGCTGGTGAAAGTCTATTCGGCCCGTGCCGACGAGGATTTCCTGCCCTTGGTTGCCCTGCAGAAACAGGTCGGCGAGGTACACGCGCGGATCGACGTGCCCCTGCACCTGGTGCTCAGTGGCGCGCGCTGCCTGAAAAAACAGCTGTTCCAGCTGATCGTCGAACAAGGCTGGGCGGCCGAGGACCATGCGCAGATCCTGCGCCTGTCCAGCGAAACCATGGACCTGGCCATGGAAATCATGAGCCACGCCTACAGTCGCTCCCACGACCGCAATTCGCGCAACGAGGAAGGCTACCGGCTGTTCTCGGTGCTGCAGAACATCACCACCGAGCGCGAACGCCAGCGCGGCGCCTTGCTCGATTGGGAAAACAGCCTGATGTTCGACCTGGCGATGGGCTCCAGCGGCGTCAACCTGCCGCGCCTGGCGGCATCCGATTTCGGCCTGTGGTTCCGCCACAAGGGCGCCTATGCCTTCCAGAACACCGCGGAAAGCGAACAGATCCTGCTGGTCATCCGCCATATGGATGAGCAGTTGCTGCCGCAGTTTCTCGCCGCCAAGGGCGACGAAACGGCGCGCATGGGCCTGTTGCGGGAAATCCGCGACCAGACCAAGAGCCTGATGTTCAACCTCGACAGCCTGTTCAACAGCGCCAACGAACTGGAAAGCGGCCGCGACGTGCTGACCCGCATGCTCAACCGCAAATTCCTCCCGGTGGTGATCGGCAACGAGATCACCATCGCGCAGAAAACCGGGCAGGCCTTCTCGGTGCTGGCGGTGGACATTGACCACTTCAAGGCGATCAACGACACCTTCGGCCACGACGCCGGTGACCTGATCCTCCAGCAGACCGCGGAGATCCTCAGCAGCCACAGCCGCGCCGGGGACTACGTGTTCCGCATGGGCGGCGAAGAGTTCCTGATGATCCTGGTGGACATCAACAACACCAATGCCCTCAAGGTCGCGGAAAAGCTGCGGCGCAAGATCGGCGAGGAAAAACTCAACCTCACCGAGGGGCGCAAGCATCGGGTCAGCGTGAGTATTGGCGTGGCCACCTACAGCGGGCATCCGGATTACCAGCATCTGCTGCGCCAGGCCGACCAGGCGATGTACCAGGCCAAGCAGGATGGGCGGGATCGGGTGGTGTCCTACGAGGCCATCGCCAACTGATCAGAAGAAGCTGCGCTGGGCCTTGAAGGTAATCATGCTGTCGCAGTACGCGTTGATCCCCGAATAGGCTTCGCAGCCGCCACCGCTCAGGTCCGAGCTGCTGTAGATCAGATCCAGGTCCATGCCCAGCCAGGGCCGCGACAGTTGCAACGACCAGTCGCTGAAGCCCTGCACCTGGCTGCCGTCGCCGATGGTGAACGGTGTGCCGAGCTGGTGGTGGGCGACTTTCAGGGTGATTCCGGCGTCCAGCAGCGGCAATTGGCCGAAATCGGCGAACAGGGTGCTGGTGCGGTTGTCGGGATTGTTGCGCAGGGCGCCGCCGATNNAAGAGCGAGAGGCCGCCGTATAGCGCGTAGCTGTCGCCACCGGCGAGGTTCGGCAGGCTGTAGTGGATCAGCCCGACTTCATAGCCAAGGCTGTCGTTGAAGCGTTGCTTGGTGCCCAGGTAACTGTCCAGGCGCAGGGTGGAGTTTTCCGTGAAACCCAGGCTGGGTGCGTACTGGCCGAAGTACCAGCCATCGGCATGACTGATATCCAGGCCGCCATGAAAGGCACCCACGGGGCTGGGTGAAATCAGCCCCTGGGCCATGCTGCGGGAACTGGACGTCCCCAGGCGAAAATCGAAATCACCCAGCTGGCGCTGGATCTGCTGGGCCTGCGCGGCCTGGCTGATGACGGCGGCGGTCAGCAGCAGGAGGAGGGGCCTGGTCATGGTCGATGCCCTGGAAAGCTTGCAGTAGAGCGCCAGAGCTTACCCGTGTCGGATGACGGTTGGAACCTCGATGACCCTGCAGCGCCAGGCGCCCGTAGAACAACAGTGCCGTCGTCCAGCATGCCAGCCAGACCACGATCCCCGCCCAGAACGTATGCGACATGTAGTGCCAGCCCTGCAGCACGCGGGTGGTGCCGTAGAGCGTGCCGATCATCAGGATCGCCACCAGCAGCTTGCGCGCATGGGGCCAGCGGTGGCGCAGGGCGACGAAGTACAGCGCCAGCAGGGTGAA
>DQAA01000624.1:4144-5846 GCA_003523465.1 Pseudomonas sp. | reverse complement strand
TTCACCCGCGATGAGGCCCTGAAGGCCTAGCCCCGCCGATCGGCCACTACACCGATCAACACCAGCACCACCAGCAACACCGGAGCCAGCGCATAGTTGTTGAACTGGCCCAATCCCTTCACCACCCACGGGGTGGCATAGATCAGCGCAGCGCCGCTGCCAATCAATACCAGCAAAGCCATGAACGGTACACGCAGGGCGCCCGCCAGGTTGCCCAGGCGGCCTTCGACCCAGGCTTTGATATCGGTGCCGAACAGCACCAGCAAACAGCCCACCAGTGCCAGGGAAATCTCCGACAGGTTGCTGCGGCTCCAGCGGGAGACGGTCGAGAGCAGGTCGAGTACCAGGTCCATGCGCTTTCCTTAGGTCAAGAAGTACTGCAACAGGTCATTGAGGAACAGCTGGCCACGTGGGGTGGCGACCAGCCGCGTCGGTTCGACTTGCAAAAGCCCCTTTTGTTCGGCCTCACGACGCGCTGCTTTCAATTGCTCTGTCGGCAGCCCGGTACGCCGGCTGAACAGTTCGGCATCCACGCCATCGGTCAGGCGCAGCGCATTCATCAGGAATTCGAACGGCAATTCGTCCAGCGGCAGCAGCTTTTCCCCCGCTTTGAAGGCCTTTGCCGGGTTCAGGTAGTCCTTGGGCAGGCGGGTCTTCCAGGTGCGCAGAATGCGGCCGTCCGGGTGGCTGAGCTTGCCGTGGGCGCCTGCGCCTATCCCGATGAAGTCGCCGAAACTCCAGTAATTCAGATTGTGTCGCGCCGCCTTGCCGGGTTGGGCGTAGGCGGAAATCTCGTACTGGTGATAACCGTGCCGCGCCATCAGCGCCTGGCCGGCTTCCTGGATGTCCCAGAGGATGTCGTCTTCCGGTAGCTCCGGCGGCTGGTTCCAGAACACCGTGTTCGGTTCCAGGGTCAGCTGGTACCAGGACAGGTGCGTCGGGCCGAGGTCGATGGCCTGTTGCAGATCGCCCAGGGCTTCTTCCAGCGTCTGGTCCGGCAGGCCGTGCATCAGGTCCAGGTTGAAGTTGTCGAAGCCGGCATTGCGCGCCATGTCGGCGGCGCGGATCGCCTCGTCGCCGTTGTGGATGCGGCCCAGGGCTTCGAGCTTGCTCTGCTGGAAGCTCTGGATGCCGATGGACAGGCGATTGATCCCCAACTGGCGGTAGGCCTTGAACTTCTCCTGCTCGAAGGTCCCCGGATTGGCCTCCAGGGTGATCTCGATATCGCTGGCGAACGGAATGCGCTGCTCGACCCCGGCCAGCAGGCGGCCCAAGGCCTTGGCACTGAACAGGCTCGGGGTACCGCCGCCGAAGAAGATGCTGCTGATCGGCCGACCGTAGACTGCTGGCAGCTCCTGATCGAGGTCGGCGAGCAGGGCGTCGACGTATTCCTCTTCAGGCAGGTTGGCGCTGGCGGTGTGGGAGTTGAAGTCGCAGTACGGGCATTTGCGCACGCACCACGGGATATGGATGTACAGCGCCAGGGGCGGCAGGTGCGGCAGGTGCGGCAGTGCCGCCCGAGGTGCTTGAGTGGTGAAACCTGCCTCGTCCGCGTGCAGTGGCTGGGCCGGCGATTTTTCGGTCATGCCAGGCCCAGACGTTGACGCAGCAGGCTCATTGCACGGGCGCGGTGACTCAATTGGTTCTTGTCGGCAGGGGCCAGGTCGGCGCTGGAACAGTTGGTTTCCGGCACCCAGAACAG
>DQAA01000624.1:299-4080 GCA_003523465.1 Pseudomonas sp. | reverse complement strand
GCCAGGACGCAGACGAACTGCGCGCCACGCTCGGCCTCGGGTACGTCCTTCAAGGCGTCGAGCAGCTTGGCGTTGTTTGCCGCATCGCCCTTGCCGTCGGCGTAGCGCGCGGAATAGATGCCCGGCGCGCCGCCGAGGAAGTCCACGGCAAGGCCCGAATCGTCGGCCAGCGCCGGCAGGCCGGAAATGCGCGCCGCGTTGCGGGCCTTGAGGATGGCGTTCTCGACGAACGACAGGCCGGTCTCTTCCGGCTCGACGTTGCTGAATTCACCGATGGAGCGCAGTTGCACGGTGTCACCGAGCATAGCCTGCAGTTCCTTGAGTTTGCCGGCGTTGTGGCTGGCCAATACGAGTTGCTGAATATTCATCATTCGCCCGGGAAAACGGTTTGAGTGAAGCTGAAGCTGTTGTTGGTCTCGCCGGAGCCGACGGTGATCGCGAAGGTCCGGTTTTCTTCCTGTTCTACCGGGAACTGGGCCAGGTAGTACACGGCGCCCTGATCGGTGACCTGCTTGAACGACAGATTGCTCTGGCGGCTGGTCAGGTCGCTGACGGTGCCGCTGACATTGGTGACCGCCGGCTTGCCGCCCTTGAGCACGGTGACGTTGATCACGCCCTGGTTCTTGCTGCGGACCAGCCCGGCGGCCTGGGCCGTGGCGGGCTGCACGAAGGTGGAGTTGAACACGCTGTAATGCACGGTGACGTCGCCGAAGACTTCCTTGCGCTCCGGCTTTGGCGCATCGGCGGCCAGTGCCGGCACGGCCAGGCACAGGCTGATCAACAACAGGGCTAAACGACGCATGATCCTATCCTCCGATTTGACGACGGTTATACCGCGACCTTGTGCTCCTGCAGGCCGGGGCTGCTGACACGATAGATTCCGATTTCACCTAGAAGATTAGGCCACAGGCGACCGCCCCAGCCATTGCGGTGACGATTGTCCACCGCCAGGCGGTTCAGCACCTGGGCGCGACGTTCGCTGCACAGGGCTTCGAAGTCCTCGAAGGTGCAGAAGTGGATGTTCGGCGTGTTGTACCAGGTGTACGGCATGAAGTCCGAGACCGGCATGCGACCCTTGGTCGCCAGGTACCAGCGGCAGCGCCAGTGACCGAAGTTGGGGAAGGTGATGATGCACTGGCGACCGACGCGCAGCATCTCGTCGAGGATGCGGTCCGGGTATTCCACGGCCTGCAGGGCCTGGGTCATGACCACCACGTCGAAGCTGTTGCTGGCGAAGTTGCCCAGGCCCTTGTCGAGGTCCTGCTCGATGACGTTGACGCCCTTGGCCACGCAGGCGGCGATGTTGTCGGCGTCGATTTCCAGGCCATAGCCGGTGACCTGCTTGGTATCGCGCAGCGAAGCCAGCAGGTCGCCGTTACCGCAACCCAGGTCGAGGACGCGGCTGCCGGCGGGGATCCAGTCCTGGATGATTTCCAAATCGGCTCTCATGGGGTCCTCAGCAGGCAATGCGTTTCATGTAGTTGGTGAAGCCCTGGATGTAGCGCGGGGTCGGAATCAGGAAGGCGTCGTGGCCGTAGGGCGAGTCGATGTCCAGGTAGCAGACGTTCTTCCGTGCCGCGATCAGCGCATCGACGATTTCCCGCGAGCGCGCCGGGGAGAAACGCCAGTCGGTGGTGAAGGACATCACGCAGTAGTCCGCCGTCACGTGGGCCAGGCTCGCCGCCAGGTCGCCGCCGTGGCGGGCCGCCGGATCGAAGTAGTCCAGGGCCTTGGTCATCAGCAGGTAGGTGTTGGCGTCGAAGCGTCCGGAGAACTCCTCGCCCTGGTAGCGCAGGTAGCTTTCGACCTGGAACTCGACGCTGTGGAAGTCGTAGTTGAGCTTGTCGCTCTTGAGTTCGCGGCCGAATTTCTCGCCCATGGAGTCATCGGAGAGGTAGGTGATATGCCCGACCATCCGCGCCAGCATCAGCCCGCGCTTGGGGATCACGCCCTGGTCCTGGAACGAGCCGCCGTGGAATTCCGGGTCGGTAAGGATGGCCTGGCGGGCGACTTCGTTGAAGGCGATGTTCTGCGCCGACAGCTTGGGTGCCGAGGCGATATCCACGCAGTGGCGCACGCGATCCGGGTAGGTGATGGTCCACTGCAGGGCCTGCATGCCGCCGAGGCTGCCGCCGACGATCGCGGCCCACTGCTGGATGCCCAGGCGATCGGCAAGGCGTGCCTGGCTATGCACCCAGTCTTCCACCGTCAATACCGGGAAATCCGCGCCGTAGGGCTTGCCGGTGGCTGGATTGATGCTGCTCGGGCCGGTGCTGCCGTTGCAGCCGCCGAGGTTGTTCAGGCTGACCACGAAGAAGCGGTTGGTATCGATCGGCTTGCCGGGGCCGATGCAGCTGTCCCACCAGCCCGGCTTGCGGTCTTCGGGCTTGTGGTAGCCGGCGGCGTGATGATGGCCGGACAGCGCGTGGCAGATGAGCACGGCGTTGCTGGCGCTGCTGTTGAGCGTGCCGTAGGTTTCGTAGATCAGCTCGTAGGAGGCCAGCGAACGGCCACAGGCGAGGGCCAGCGGTTCATCGAACCGGGCAATTTGCGGTGTAACCAGACCGACGGAATCTTCGGGAAGGACAGTGGACATCGACCCTGCTCACGCGTGAATGACGCGCCAGTCTAAAGACCACCGGGGGGAGCGGCAAGGCTGGGGAGCGCGCCGCGCTCCCCAGCCTTGCAAAGATCAGATCAGGCGACGCAGCACTTCCGGCATCCCGGTCATCAGTGCCAGGTTGTTGATCACCAGCATGTCGATCAGCTTCAGCGCCATGAACGCCAGGATCGGCGAGATATCCAGGCCGCCCAGGTTCGGCACGATGCGGCGGAACGGCGCCAGGAACGGATCGCAGATCTGGTTGATCAGCTCGGCACCCGGGTTATGGCTGCCCGGCGCGACCCAGGAAAGGATCACGCTGATGATCAGCGCATAGAAGAAGATGTTGAGGAACAGCGCGGTGACCCCGATCAGCGACCAGATCAGCAGTTGCAGCGGGTTGCCGGCGGTGCCATAGAGCAGCACGAGGATCACCGCCATCAACAGCATCTGCACGACGATCGCCAGTACCAGCGAGGACATGTCCAGGCCAAACACGCTCGGGATGATCCGGCGCAGGGGCTTGAGCAGTGGCTGGGTGGCGCGCACGGCGAACTGGCTGAGCGGGTTGTAGAAGTCGGCGCGGACCAGCTGCAGGATGAAGCGCAGCATGATCACCAGCAGGTACAGGCTGCCAAGGGTCTGCAGGATGAAGACGGCGGCGGAACTCAATCCGATCATGTAAGGCTCCTTAGTTGCCCAGTTGTTCGGCCATTTCGGCCGAGCGGTGCGCGGCGGCACCCAGTGCTTTTTCTACCAGGGCCTCGAAACCATCGGCCTGGAAGGATTTGATCGCAGCTTCGGTGGTGCCGTTGGGCGAAGTCACGCGGCGGCGCAGCTCAGCGGCGTCGACGTCGCTGGACACGGCCATATGGGCAGCGCCGAGGGCGGTTTGCAGAGTCAGTTTCGAGGCGACTTCACGGGACAGGCCGAGTTTCTCGCCTGCGGCGGTCATGGCCTCGATCAGCAGGAAGAAGTAGGCCGGGCCGCTGCCGGAGACGGCGGTGACCGCGTCCAGCTGGGCTTCGCTGTCCAGCCACAGGGCGATGCCCACGGCCGACAGCAGTTGCTCGGCCTGCTGGCGCTGTTCGGCGCTGACTTCGGCGGTGGCGTACAGGCCGCTGACGCCCTGGCGCAGCAGCGCCGGGGTGTTGGGCATGCAGCGCACGATCGGCTGGG
>DQAA01000624.1:0-187 GCA_003523465.1 Pseudomonas sp. | reverse complement strand
GATGGCGTCGGCATTGTTTTCGAACAGGGCGATGCCGTGTTCGGCGCTGACCTTCGCCCGTTGCTCGGCGCCCGGGTCGCTGGCGCGGATCTGCGCGGCTTCCAGGCCCTGGGCACGCAGGCCGCCGATCAGGCTGGCGGCCATGTTGCCGGCGCCGATAAAGGCAATACGAGTCTTGCTCATGTCA
>DQAA01000162.1 GCA_003523465.1 Pseudomonas sp. | reverse complement strand
CCGCCGAATTGTCCACCGCCAGCACCCGGCAGCCTTCGCTGCGCACGTGGCGGCGCAGGGCCTGGGTCACCGCGCCGAGGGAACTGCCGAGGTCGTAGAGCAGGGTGTCCGGGCGGGCGAACTGCGCGGCGAGCACGCCGATGTTCTCGACGATGGTCGGGTAGCCGGGCACCGAGCGCTTGATCATGTCGGGGAACACCCGCACCACATCTTCGTTGAAGGTGAAGTCGGGCACCTGATCCAGCGCTGCGGAGAATAGACGGTCGGGTTCTTGGCTCACGGTCTGTACACGGGATGGTCGAAACGGGGGGCGACATTCTAGCCAAGTGGGGAAGCCATGCCTATGTGTTGCCGGATGGATGTCCGGCTTCGGCGTCGCTTGCCGGACTTTTCCGGCTCGATGGGGCGAAGTGCGGCGACTTCGCGACCGCTCGTCGGCGCATAGCGTGGTCTACCTGTCATGCACGACATGGCAGCCATCAGGTCCGGGAAGGACCTTTTGACAAGGACAACACCATGATCACTGAAGAAGAAAACACCTCGCTGAAAGACTTGAATGCCCAGCAGCGGGCCGAGTTCGTGCCGCAGCAGTACTTCGACGTCATTTCCAACCGTTCCGACAACAGCAGCATGCAGCCGGCGCTGATCTTCACCTCGGAAAACCTGAGCAGCATCAAGCGCTACGTGCATTACGTGCTGCGCCTGCCGAAAAGCATCGAGGAAATCACCGGGTCCCATAACCTTGCCCTTATCGGGCTCGACGCCACGCAAGTGGACAGTTTCTACACCAACCTGCGTACCCACGTCGCCGAGTGGGACGTCCTCGAACGGGAAACCAAGACCCTCGGTACCCGCCTCGACCTGTTCGCCAAGACCTTCATCGAAGAGGGCGGGCGGCTTATCGAAAAACTGGAGAACACCGAGGCCTATCGCTCGTTGAAAGGGCGTCTGGGCGATATCGTCGACGAGGTTTCCCTGGAGCGGGTGAGCTTCAAGGCGGTAGGCGAGAAAGACCGTGAGCAGCTCGCCACCCTGGGCACCTACCTCAATCTGATCAAGGAGGATGTGGACGAGGTCAAGCTGCGTCTTGCGGCGGTCAAGGAGCGGGCCCGCTGGTTCACCGACGCGGTGGTCAAGCAACTGCGTCCGGAAGTCGATGGCCTGAGCCGCCAGATCAAGGAAGTGAACCCCGAGAAGACCATTGCGACCCTGCGTGAGCAGGTGGCCTATCTGGACAACGAGATCGCCGTGGGGGATGCCGCGTATAAAAAACTGGTGGGGTTCTCGTTCGCCGGCCTGGCGTTCGGCCCCTTCGGCCTGCTGGTAAGCGGCGGGGTCTTCGGCTCGCAGGCGGAAAAGCTCCGCAAGTCCAACCGGAAACTGAAAGACCAGCGTCAAGCGCTGGTTCGCGATATCGCATCGATCAACCCGATGATCGGTGTCTTCGAAGCGACCACCCTGCAAATCGCCGACCTGACGTTCCGCCTGACCGAGGTGCATACGGCGGCGAAGAACCTCGAGGACGTCTGGAACATGCTGGGCGTTTATGTCGAGCAGTCTGGCGAGGAGCTGGGGCTGATCAACAACGATGTCGAGCTGGCGACCTTCATGTTGCGCTTCCAGCGGGTGGTTCGCCCCTGGACCAGCATCCGCGACATCGCTGCGCAACTGTCGCAAATCTTCAATGAAACCGTGGACGAGATCAGCAAGGAAGGAGCCTCCGAATGAGCCAGCCGAAACCGCAAGCGCTACTGGATGTCAGCCAGATGAACACCATCAGGGAGGACTTCCTCAAACAGTACAACAACACGACCCAGGCACTGTTGCCGTCGATCCGCGAACAACTGGAGATTCTCTCCGAGCGCCTGCTGGGCACCGATCGCCTGCTCTCCGACCGGGTCCTCAGCGCATTGATCCAGGTGGGCAATCGCAAGTGGGATGACGTCGGCACCACGCTGGAGGAAATCCGCCTGCGTCCCGGCCTCGACGAAGCACAGCGTGACGCCGTATTGCGCAGCACAAGCACGGTACTGGAGCAGGACGCACTACGGGACACCCAGCGTCTGGAGACGACCGGCCAGGAAATTGCCGATGCCCTGGCCGGTCTGGCCAAGGTCAAGCTTCCTTCCGTGCAGCAACGCACTGCCACCCTCAATGAGCTACTGGCGGGACTTGATCCGGTGCTGGTGGAGCAGAAGGCCCGGATGGCCGTCCTCGATGAGCAGATCAGCGCGATGACCGAAGTGATCTATGCGTTCGAGGCACCCAACCTGCAAAGCATCCTCAAGAGCATGATTCCGACCGAGGCGGAGTTGCTCGTGGCGCAGAAGGCCCTGGTCAAGGGCGGTGCCGACCCGCTGGCGTTGGCGGCGGCGGCAAGGACCTTCGTGGACAAGCTGTCCGGGGTGATCGAGGGGCGCAAGCTGAGCGATGTGATCGATGCGCGAAGCAAGAAGGTGCTCGAACGTACCGCATTGATCGATGAATTGCTTGCAGGCGAGACCCGACGCAAATCCATGGCGCTGGAGCTCGAGCAACTACCGAATGTCGCGACCCTGGGCGGGCTGCGCGACGGGTGGCTGGAGCAGGCCACGAGCCTGGCGCAGGGCTGGACCGCGCAGATCCAGGCGATCAAGACGCAAACCGACCTGCTGGGCCTGGCGGGCGCCCTGGCCGCGATGGCCAACTACCTGCTGACGGTACGCCGCTGTTATGAAGAGGCTTAACGCACGCTGATCGTGCAATCGAAGGTACGCGCCGGTGCTTCTTCAGGGGCCCAGGGTTGCTGGTAGACCAGTATCAGGTGTCCCTCGCCGGCGCTCTTTGCCCGGAAGCGCCAGGTGGACTGGCCGTCGCTGCCGACCATGCCGTCGCTGTCGCGACTGCTGTAGACCTCGGGGCTGAGTGCATTGAGGATGGCGTTCGCCGGATTCTGCAGCAGCCAGCGATAGCCGGTGCTGGGATTGCTGGGCAGGGTAAGGGTCAGGGCCTGGCCGACGCTCAGGTCGATCGGGCACTGACTCTGTTTTTCCACCACCACCGGCTCGGTGCGGCGGGTGTCATGGGAGCAGGCGGCGAGGAAGGCAAGGCCCGACAGCAGGGCGGTACGGCGGATCTTCATCAGGCACTCCGGAGCGCGATGGGCTTTGGTATCGGCCCCGGAGCTTAAACCGGATGGGTTGTCGGGTTCTACCTGAAGTGATCGGGTGACTTTGAGGGCCTCATCGCTGGCAAGCCAGCTCCCACAGGGTCTGTGGCGCTCACACGATCCCTGTGGGAGCTGG
>DQAA01000403.1:7001-7698 GCA_003523465.1 Pseudomonas sp. | reverse complement strand
CGCCGACAAACGGTAATCGCCGCGCTAGAGGGCTTGTTACACCTTGGTGCGGAGTAATTCACGAATCGGGGGTAGGCGGAAATAAAACCCTGTGGAATAATACTGGCTACTTATACAGTTGTTTCTGGCCGTCAGGCCCTATCGATTACGTGAGGACTTCAATGGACGACAACAAGAAGCGTGCCTTGGCTGCGGCCCTGGGTCAGATCGAACGTCAATTCGGTAAAGGCGCGGTCATGCGCATGGGCGACCACGAGCGCCAGGCAATTCCTGCCATCTCCACCGGCTCCCTGGGCCTGGACATCGCCCTCGGCATCGGCGGCCTGCCAAAAGGCCGTATCGTCGAAATCTACGGTCCGGAATCCTCCGGTAAAACCACCCTCACTCTCTCGGTGATCGCCCAGGCCCAGAAAGCCGGTGCGACTTGCGCCTTCGTCGACGCCGAGCACGCGCTGGACCCGGAATACGCCGGCAAGCTGGGCGTCAACGTCGACGACCTGCTGGTCTCGCAGCCGGACACCGGTGAGCAGGCCCTGGAAATCACCGACATGCTGGTGCGCTCCAACGCCGTCGACGTGATCATCGTCGACTCCGTTGCGGCCCTGGTGCCCAAGGCCGAGATCGAAGGCGAAATGGGCGACATGCACGTGGGCCTGCAAGCCCGCCTGATGTCCCAGGCCCTGCGCAAGATCACCGG
>DQAA01000403.1:0-6974 GCA_003523465.1 Pseudomonas sp. | reverse complement strand
AGCCCGGAAACCACCACCGGTGGTAACGCGCTGAAGTTCTACGCTTCGGTCCGCCTGGACATCCGCCGTACCGGCGCGGTGAAGGAAGGCGACGAAGTGGTCGGCAGCGAGACCCGCGTCAAGATCGTCAAGAACAAGGTCGCACCTCCGTTCCGTCAGGCCGAGTTCCAGATCCTCTACGGCAAGGGTATCTACCGCAACGGCGAGATCATCGACCTGGGCGTGCTGCACGGCCTGCTGGAGAAGTCGGGCGCCTGGTACAGCTACCAGGGCAGCAAGATCGGTCAGGGCAAGGCCAACTCGGCCAAGTTCCTCGCCGAGAACCCGGAAATCGCCGCAACCCTCGAGAAGCAGATCCGCGAAAAACTGCTGAACGCAGGTGCTGTTGATGCCGCCGGTAAAGCCGCTGCGGCCAACGAGTCTGCAGAAGACCTGGCTGACGCTGACGCCGACTTCTGATCCCGCCATGTCCGTCGTACTCGACACCCCCGTCGCCGTAAGGCGGACAGCCATGGACCTGCTCGCACGTCGCGAGCACGGTCGGGCCGAGCTGACGCGCAAGTTGCGTCAGCGCGGCGCCTCTCCTGAAATGATCGAGCACGAACTCGACCGCCTGGCGGACGAGGGGCTGCTAAGCGAAACCCGTTACCTCGAAAGCTATATCAGCTCCCGCGCTCGCTCGGGCTATGGGCCGGCGCGTATTCGTGAGGAACTGACCCAACGGGGTTTGCCCCGTGGCGATGTGGAGCAAGCCCTGCGTGATGCCGATATTGACTGGCAGGCGCAACTGGCGGATGTCTGGCGGCGCAAGTTCGCCGAGCAGTTGCCAGCTGATCCGCGGGAACGGGCCAAGCAGACGCGTTTCCTGGTCTACCGTGGTTTTTCCATGGAGAAAGTCGGCCGCTTGTTGAGCGGCCGATGCCTGGACGATTGATTCTGCTCAGGTGACCTTCAGCGGTTCCCGTACGCGTTGTGGCGCTGGTGCTGAGGGCTGGGGGGTATCCCGGTTTTCCGGCAGGTTGATGAAATCCACAAGCTCCCGCAAACGGCCTTGATCACGGCCATTGAAAGCGAATACCAGACGATGCAGATGGCTGAACCGGACTTCATCCTGTTCCGGGCCTGAGTAGACGTGTTGGCTGAAATCCCCGCTCAGGCACAGGTCGGCGAAAGCCTCCTGCATATCGAGCAACGCCGCTTCGCTCAGCGGATGCTGCATGCGAATCACGAACTGGTTCTTCAACCAGCGGCTGGAGTGATAGTTGGCGTAGAACTGGTTGATCTGCGCGACGGCGTCTTCGGCGCTGTGCACCAACCGCACCAGCTTCATGTCGCTGGGCAGGATGTAGCGGTTCTCTTCCAGTTGCCGGCTGATGAACGCCAGTGCGTCCTGCCAGAAGCTGCCTCCCGGCGCATCGAGCAGTACCACCGGAACCAGCGGGCTTTTGCCGGTCTGGATCAGGGTCAAGACTTCCAGCGCTTCGTCCAGCGTGCCGAAGCCGCCAGGGCAAAGCACCAGGGCATCGGCCTCCTTGACGAAGAACAGCTTGCGGATGAAGAAGAAGTGGAACGGCAGCAGCTTGTCGGTGCCATCCACGGTGGCGTTGGCATGTTGTTCGAAGGGCAGGGTGATGTTGAAGCCCAGGCTGTTGTCGACCCCGGCGCCTTCGTGGGCGGCGGCCATGATGCCGCCGCCGGCTCCGGTGATTACCATCAAATCGGAGCGGGCAAGTGCGGCGCCCAGTTCCCGGGCAAGGGCGTACATGGGATGTTCGATCGGCGTACGTGCCGAACCGAATACCGTGACCTTGCGCCGGCCCTTGTACTGCTCCATGACCCGGAACGCATGGTCGAGTTCGCGCAGGGCCTGAAGGGTGATCTTGGCGTTCCAGCGGTTGCTGTCGTCATGGGCCATGCGCAGCACGGTGAGCATCATGTCCCGGTACAGCGGCAGGTTGGGGCTGTCGGCGGCGACCAGGCTCAATTGCCGGTCGATATGTTCGAGGTCGATTCCCTGGTTCTTGAAGTGGCTGGCTAGCAGCTCGTTGGATAGATAAGGCATGCAAACGTCTCCTTTCTGCAGCAAAAGCTGATCCCTTTGTGTTGTCTTTCTCGGGATGTTGTCGCGGCACGGACTGGTCGCGGACAGCCTCCTTTGTCTGTCCGGAAGATGAAAGGTATTTGTAATCAATCTAGACCCTGCCACGTGTTTGCGCTTTGTCGAGCATGTGCGCATAACGTCATGACAGAAGATCGTTTTATTCGCTTTGCAGGGCTCTGGCGCGCCGCTCGTCAGATCGGATCCAACTTTCTTGTTGCTCTGGTTAACTGAGTATTAGCGATACGCGGCACAGGGAGGTTGCATATGCAACGTGTCAGTCTGGAGGTCGATAGCCAGTTGTTCCGGCTTCTGCAAAATGCGGCTCAGGCCAACAACCTGAGTATCGAAGAGGAATGCCTGCGTCGGCTGCAAGGCGGCGAGCGACGGTCGCGCTACCTGCAGGCGCTGGTGGCGGAGTTGCGCGCCGATGAGGAACAACGGCGCGAAAGCAGTCGGATGATGTAGCGCGGTGGTTATTTCTTTTTCTTGCCGTTGATTCCGCAACTTTGGGCGTTGAAGTTTTCTACTGCCACCGGGCGGTTGGTCTTGTACTCGGTGAACTGGTAGGTCATGACCGCGCCACGTGCCATCAGTTGGCGATAGCCGTTGTTGGCGCAGACGCTGGCGCCGAGTTGATCACGTACCTTTTCCGGGTTGGCACGCATCTGCTGGGCGTGACTGGCGCGGACGCTGAGGTGGTTGATCAGTTGAGGGCCCTTGACGGTGTAGCCTTGGTCAAGAATGTCTTCGTTGATCGCACGGGGAGTGCCGACGCTGCTGTCCTGGGCGACTTTTTCCAGCATCTGCGTCAGTTCGTATTCCTGCTTGGACGCCGCATTGGCGGCCAGCGGCAAGGCCAGCAGCAGAGTCAGGGTGGGGGCGATGAAACGCAGCATTCACTTCTCCAGATTCGGTAACTGGCGCTTTGACCCGCATCCGCACGCCGTGTTCCGTCACGAACGCAGTCAGTCGCAACCATCAATAAGCCGGCGATTATAGTGGAGTAGGAGATTTCCCTGCACGGTAAAGCACAGTGCCGTAAACTCCCGCCGATTCCGCCCCGCTGAGCGTCCGCAGTGCCTTTCGTTAGCCTTTCTCGCCGAATGAACCCATGAGCCACGCCGTCTCGCGCCTGCGCGCCGAACGTCTGGCCCGCAGCATCAAACCCTTCGTCGCTCGCGGCTCCCGTGCCCCCCGTTGCCCGGAGTGCCGGGTGATTTCCGATTATTGCTTGTGCGCCTGGCGGCCCAGGGTGGCTGCCGAGTCGGGCATCTGCTTGTTGATGCACGATACCGAGCCGCTCAAACCGACCAATACCGGCTGGCTGATCGCCGACCTGATCGACGAGACCAGCGCTTTTGGCTGGCAGCGCACGGTCGTGGACGATAAGTTGCTGGCGTTGCTCGATCACCCGCAGTGGCAGCCGTATATCGTGTTTCCCGGCGAGTTCGTCGAGTCTTCCCGAGTGGTGACCGAGGTGCGCCCGTCTACCGGCAAGCGACCTTTGTTCATCCTGCTGGACGCGACCTGGACCGAGGCGCGCAAGATGTTCCGCAAAAGTCCGTACCTGGATCGCTTTCCGGTGCTGAGCCTGGAGCCGGAGCAGATTTCCCGCTACCGCCTGCGCCGTTCCAAGCGCGATGACCATTTCTGCACGGCGGAAGTGGCAGCGATGTGCCTGGAACTGGCCGGCGACCAGAACGCCGCGCAAGCGCTGGATGCCTACCTCGATGTATTCAGCACTCACTATCTGGGGGCCAAGTTCCAGTTGCCGCTGGATTGCGATGACGCCGTTCATCAGCGCCTCAAGCCCTTCCTATAGTCCAAGGGGCAAGTGTTGCACTTTGCTTCATAATGTTGAAACTTCCGGATCCAGCACAGAACAGGATCATTAGATCGATGGCCACATACGAAATCCTGATTGCCGATGACCACCCGCTGTTTCGCAGCGCCCTGCGCCAGGCCGTGACCCTGGGGCTGGGAAGTGACGTGCGTCTGGTGGAAGCCGCCAGCATCGCCGAGCTGGAAACCCGCCTCGCCGAGAAGTCCGACTGGGACCTGGTCCTGCTTGACCTGAACATGCCGGGGGCCTACGGCTTCTCCGGGCTGGTGTTGCTGCGCGGGCAATATCCGCAGATCCCGGTGGTCATGGTGTCGGCCCAGGAAGAAGCGGCGGTCGTCGTCAAGTCCCGGGAGTTCGGCGCCAGTGGCTTCATTCCGAAATCCAGCCCCCTGGAAGACATCCAGGACGCCGTGCGCAAGGTGCTGGACGGTGAGGTCTGGTGGCCGCCGCAGGCGTTCGAAAAAGTGGATGTGTCCGCCGAGGCCAAGGCCGCCAGCGAAGGTCTGGCCAGCCTGACGCCGCAGCAGTTCCGGGTGCTGACCATGGTCTGCGAAGGCCTGCTGAACAAGCAGATCGCCTACGAGCTGAACGTCTCCGAAGCGACCATCAAGGCCCACGTCACTGCGATCTTCCGCAAGCTCGGCGTGCGTACCCGGACCCAGGCTGCCTTGCTGTTGCAGCAGCTGGAATCCGTCTCCGCCAGCTAAATCGACCTTCACGGTTTTTTGACTCGCGGTGCACTAGGCTGCACCGCTTTCCACAGTCCGAAGTGGTTCCCTATGTCGCCCTTCAAAGGCCAGACCGGTTTCAAACGTGTTTTCAATGCTGCGGGTTATTCCCTCGATGGCCTGCGCGCAGCTTTCTCCGGAGAAGCGGCATTCCGCCAACTGGTGCTGCTCAATGTGATCCTGGTGCCGCTGGCATTCTGGCTGGATGTCAGCCGGGCCGAGCGGGCCATCCTGATCGCGGTGTGCCTGCTGGGGCTGATCGTCGAGCTGCTCAACTCCGCAGTCGAGGCCGCGATCGACCGTATTTCCCTGGACCGCCATCCGCTGTCGAAGAATGCCAAGGACATGGGCAGCGCCGCGCAATTCGTGGCACTGACCATGGTGGCGCTGGTCTGGGGCGTCATCCTTCTCTGAAGCGCTAGGCGATGCTCGGCAGGACGATCTCGTCGCTGCGTTGCACGCCTGCGGTGAAGCTTCTGCACAGTTCTAGGAATTCGCGCATCGCAGATGTCTGATATTTCTGCTTGTGCCAGATGAAGAAGAACTGCAGCGCCAGGTCCAGTTCCGGGGTGGCTACCGGCACCAGGCTGCCGCGGCGGAACGCGTCGCGCAGGGCCAGGCGGGAAATGCAGCCGATGCCCAGCCCGGACTCCACCGCGCGCTTGATCGCCTCGGTATGTTCCAGTTCCAGGCGGATATTGAGCACTGAACGGTGATGTCGCATGGCCTGATCGAATGTCAGCCGTGTGCCGGAGCCTTCCTCGCGGAGAATCCACGCCTCGCGGGTCAGTTCGTCGAGACTGGCGGTCCCGCGTTGCGCCAAGGGGTGCTGCGGGGCACAGAAGACGATCAACTCGTCCGCGACCCAGGGCTGCACCTCCAGGTCCGGGTGGTTGCAGTCACCCTCGATTAGACCCAGATCAATTTCATAGTGGGCGACCTGTTGCACGATATGCGCCGTGTTCTGCACATGCAGTTTGACCTGGCTCTCGGGATGCACCTGCATGAAGCTGCCGATCAGCAGGGTCGCCAGGTAATTGCCAATGGTCAGGGTGGCCCCCACCGCCAGCGAGCCGAAACCGGACTTGCCGTTGAGCAGGTCCTCGATTTCCTTGGCCTGGTCGAGCAGGGCCACCGCCTGGGGTAGCAGTTGATGACCAAGGGCATTGAGGCTCAGGCGCTTGCCCGCGCGGTCGAACAACTGGCAACTGGATTGCCGTTCGAGTTCGGTGATGGACGTGCTGGCCGCCGACTGCGATAGCGCGAGCACACCGGCCGCGCGCGACACGCTTTGGTGTTGGGCGACGGCGACGAAGACCTGAAGCTGACGAAGAGTAAATCGCATATCTATATAACCGATAAGACATATCTTGATAATTCATTTAACAGATATTGTCCTCCGCATTAAACTATCGCGCAATCGCGCTCTCGGTTAGCGCTGCGTTTTTCTCAGGAGCCCCCTTACATGAGCAACATGAACCACGAACGTGTCCTCAGTGTTCACCACTGGAACGACACCCTGTTCAGCTTCAAGTGCACCCGTGACCCGGGCCTGCGCTTCGAGAACGGTCAGTTCGTGATGATCGGCCTGCAACAGCCCAACGGCCGCCCGCTCATGCGCGCTTACTCCATCGCCAGCCCGAACTGGGAAGAGCATCTGGAGTTCTTCAGCATCAAGGTGCCGGATGGTCCGCTGACCTCCCAGTTGCAGCACCTGAAGGAAGGCGATGAGGTCATCATCAGCAAGAAGCCTACCGGCACCCTCGTCCTCGACGACCTGAATCCTGGCAAGCACCTGTACCTGCTCAGCACCGGTACTGGCCTGGCGCCATTTATGAGCGTCATCCAGGACCCTGAGACCTACGAGCGTTTCGAAAAAGTGATCCTGGTTCACGGCGTTCGCTACGTGAACGAAGTCGCCTACCGCGAGTTCATCACCGAGCACCTGCCGCAGAACGAGTTCTTCGGCGAAGCGCTGCGTGAAAAACTGATCTACTACCCGACCGTTACCCGCGAGCCTTTCGAGAACCAGGGCCGTCTGACCGACCTGATGCGCAGCGGCAAACTGTTCAGCGATATCGGCCTGCCGCCGATCAACCCGCAGGACGACCGCGCCATGATCTGCGGTAGCCCGAGCATGCTGGACGAAACCAGCGAAGTGCTCGACAGCTTCGGCCTGAAGATCTCCGCGCGCATGCGTGAGCCAGGCGACTACCTGATCGAGCGTGCTTTCGTCGAGAAGTAAGCCGATATGAAAAAAGCGCAGGCCCTGGCCTGCGCTTTTTTTTGCCTGGAATTCGTG
>DQAA01000404.1 GCA_003523465.1 Pseudomonas sp. | reverse complement strand
CCCACAGGGTCCGCGTTTTGCTCTACCAGCGAACCCGCACCCCCAGATTCCCGATCAACCCATTCAGATCATTGTCATCCACATCACTGCTGTAATCGGCACTGACAAACAGCGCCACCTTCGGCGTCACCCGCGCCACCAGCCCCAGCCCCAGCTCTACCGTGGCCGAGTTGCGCCCACTGCTGATCTTGTCGACCTTGTCCAGGCTCACCGTGTCGGCGTTGGAGAAGTCGTACCAGACGTTGGTCCGTACATAGGGTTCGATGGGCATGCCGCTGACCACATAGTGCCCGGACAGCTTCGCCCCGACCCGGCCACTCCAGCTCGGTTGCCCGTCCAGCGACTGCAGGGCGTCCGCCTGGGCCTGGTTGGCGGCGAAGTACTGCTGGTTGACCAACTGCGCCTGGGGTTCGATCACCCAGTTCTTGCCCAGCCCGATGGGGAAACCACCCTCCACCGAGAAGGTCAGAGCATGCCCGTCGCCGTCGATCCTCGCCCCATCGGCATTGCGCCCGCTGGCATCGAAGCGGGTGCCCATGGCCACCGCGTCCACATGCCAGCCCTGTTCATGGCGCAGGCTCCAGTACATGCCGACGCTTTCCCCCTGCAGACGCACCGCGGCGTTCTTGTCCCCGGTCTGCGGACGCTTGCCGTCGAAGCCGCTTTGCAGGTCGCTGCGTCCGACGAAGATCCCGGCGCGGTGGGTACTGCCATCGGCGGTTTCGCGGACGAACAGGTCAGGGCTCATGCGCATCTCGTTGCCCGGCATCTCCAGCCTGGGCTGGCCGGACGGCGCCGCCGTGGGGAAGAACTGCGCCCACTGGCTATGCAGCATCTCCGGCGCTACCAGCGCATCGCGCTCGGCGCGGCGTTCGGAAAAGGCGTTCAGCGTCTCTCGACCCAGGCCACTGAAACTCACCGGTTGCAGGGTCAGGTTCGGCATATCGAAGGTCAGGAAGGGTTCCGGTTCTTCGATCTCCACGGCCTGGCTCTCCAGCGGCACTGCCAGCAGCAATGACGTGGACACGGCGAAGAAAAACGATTCAAGGCCCGATGGGTTCGACGCTGTTTTCATGACGCATCTCCTCAATAGCGACAGCCAGGATCTGGCCTGATGTCACGGCTCGAGGAGGGGCGACCCAAACCAGCAAAACGAAGCCCGCCCCGCGCTGAAAAGCGCGAGCTAGAGGCTCGGATTGAGTGTTGAACGGGTGAAGCTAAGGTTCAGTCAAGGAGACGGGAGGCAGGGCGTCAAGATTTTGTGAAAAGGTGGTGAGAGGGATGTCAGGGGCGCCAAGCCATTGAAAATATGAAGGCTGCGAGCGGCGATAGAGACGCTTGATCTTTCAATGGGCGGCGCTATTTCGAATGATTGCTACGGACAGAAGCAGCGCCGACTTTATCACTGGAGGGTTTGGGCCTCACGCTTGGCGCCGATACAGTCTCGGATGCTGGGCCGATATAGGTCATCCCCACCCAGACACCGCCGCCTCGGTCCCAGCTCAAGCCTCCCCCGGAGAACGCGAGGTCGTAAATCACGGTTTCGCCAATCAACTGGTCGCTGTAGTTGTCATACAAGCGATAAAAGCCAGGGAGTTCCCAAAAGTGAAATCTTCGAAGTTCGNNAGTTCGCTGTGAAAGACATCGGGCAACACCCAGAATGGCCTGAAGGTCTGAATACGTGAGCATCCATTGGGACTGTGCTCGGCTTCATCCATTGGGGTGGCGAGGCCTTTTTCCCACCATTCGGAAGAAACCCAGAGTGCCGGAAATATGAAAGCGCAGATGGCGATGCCTTTCCATAGACGCTTCATGTACAAGGTCCCAGGTCGATGGTCTTATCTGTGTTCCGCCAGAGGACATCAGAGTAGAGCACGTAGTCTCCACCCATTCCGATTTTATCTCTGTACTTTCTGAAGTCATTGTTGGTGATGAGGGCTACCTCATCGGTACTCCATTTGTAGATGGATTGCCCGCTAGGGATGCTTGTTCTCAGCATTTCCCTTTTGGTCAAAACCCGGTTCGCTGTCCAGATTCCCAGAAATTGCGGGCCGTTGAAATCATAGTGATCACGGATATAAAAGCCGACCCGCTCAACATGGAAATAGTTATGCAGTACGTTAGTTTCCGGATCCTTCCTGATAAGTGTCGTTCCGACAACGCCAATCTTCAATGTGGCGATTCCCAGCGCGCCATACATGTCGTCAAGCGTGTCATCCGAACTACCAAGGGAAACGAAATTCACCTGAGATACTGCGTCAATTTCTCGTGCTGAAAGTGCAGAGGAGCCAAGTGTTAGGATGCTGTTATTCTTCCAGCCGGATTTTTCCAATAATTCCTTCAGACGGAATATGGCCTTTGGTGTGGCGATCAAGGAGTCTGCTTTTTTCACCGCAATTCGACATCGTTCGAAACTCATGGCCCAGCTCATTTTCACAATGTTTTCATCACACTGAAACCTGGGGATGTCTGTCGATAACGGCTGAGTTCTTTCGTTCTTCCACTCCTCCGGCATCTGCCACGCGGGACTGTCAAACCACCGCTGCATCAACGCAGCCGACGTATGCCACCCCATGTTCCGCATCGCCACCGGTAGCTTGCTCAACGGCAGGGCATGGATAACGATCTGTTTCGGCCTGTGCCGCCCGCCGGGCGAAGTGTCGAAGGTGGCGCCTTCCAGCAGAAACAGGGCGTCCGGCCCCAGCGCGGAGGTTTGTTGGAAATCTTTCAAGGACATGGCTGTTACTCCAGAACTGGCGAGGGGGCGGAAAGGGCGAGTTGTGTACTGATGGGGTCGGTGCTGGTGCCGATGTTGCTGAAGCCTTCCTCGTTAAGGCGGCTTTCGGTTACCAGTTCGCCGTTCTGAAGCAGGACGTAGACATGCAGCCCGCAAGGGAGGTCGCGTTGGTTGATGAGCTGGAAACTGCCGCTGCAACCCTCTAACCCGAGCGTGGCAGCGACCGATGCAGAGTTGGCGCGGGCGTTACCGGCAGAAGTGCTTCTCCATTGACTGGTTGTTGGCGCAGCGCCTGCCGGTGCCGCCGCTGGCTCGTCATTCACGTAGGTGGTGTGAGTCCAGCTGTGATACAGGGTGGCTTTACAGGGGCATCCGCTGACGCTGTCCAAGGTGCCCGCAACAGGTATCCCGGAGCTGGTGATAAAGGACACGCCCCCGTGAATCTGGTAGGTCAGGCCTGTGACCCCACAGGTGACACTGTCACCCTCACGGGAGTGTTCGACGCCCATCATGGTGATCAGGCTGTCGGAACCGGTGACCTCGCCACCGCAGCTGGTCTTGTCTCCCCGGCGTATGAAGTATCCAACCATCGCTGTATTTCCTCTGAGCAGGGTAATCGAGTCGTACTCGAAAACGGCTAAGGGCCCGCAGTGACCTTCCGGTGTTCTGAAGGCATGCAGGCCGACCGGCCAGAGAATGGGGAGGATGGCTTGTGAGGTATGTAGGACTGATCTGAGCTATCAGCAGGAAATGGCTTTATTTTTCTGATGCGGTCGCTGTGGGAGTTCGCTCAGGTTTATAGGGGGCGCTGGCGTGTAGAGAGCCATTCTAGATAACGACTCGGATACTGTGTGTGGCTTGCCAGCGCCGAGGCCGGCACTGACAAAGATGTTGTCAGGTCGGGCCAAATCGCTGGCAAGCC
>DQAA01000156.1:2419-2560 GCA_003523465.1 Pseudomonas sp. | reverse complement strand
CTTGCCAGCGATGAGGCCGGTACTGCCAAAGCGGCTATTGGGCCGGACGCAGAATCAACACACCCAACGGCGGCAGATTCACCTCCAGCGACATCGGTTGCCCATGACTGGGCACCGCACTGCCCTTCACCGCCCCTTCAT
>DQAA01000156.1:0-2351 GCA_003523465.1 Pseudomonas sp. | reverse complement strand
TGGCGACCACCAGCAGTGGCTCGCCTTCGCGGCTCCAGCGTAGCCAGGCGAAGACGCTGTTATACGCGTCATCACCGATCAGCCACTGGAAGCCCTGGGGCTGGCAGTCCTGTTCATGCAGGGCGCCCTCTTCCCGGTACAGGCGGTTGAGGTCGCCGATCAGGCGCTGTACGCCAAGGTGCTCGCTGTATTGCAACAGGTACCAGTCCAGTTCGCTGTCGTGGTTCCACTCGCGCCATTGGCCGAACTCACAGCCCATGAACAGCAGCTTCTTGCCCGGATGGCACCACATGAACGCCAGGTACGCCCGCAGGTTGGCGAATTTCTGCCAGCGGTCGCCGGGCATCTTGTCGATCAGCGAGCGCTTGCCGTGCACCACCTCGTCGTGGGAGATGGGCAGGATGAAATGCTCGGAGTAGGCATAGATCAGGCCGAAGCTCATCTCGTTGTGATGATGCTGGCGGTGGATAGGGTCGTTCTGGATGTAGTGCAGGGTGTCGTGCATCCAGCCCATGTTCCATTTGTACGAGAAGCCCAGGCCGCCCTGCTGCACCGGCTGGCTGACCCCCGGCCAGGCGGTGGATTCCTCGGCGATGATCAAGGCACCTGGCACCTCCAGGCTGACCACGTCGTTGAGGTGGCGCAGGAAGTCGATGGCTTCCAGGTTCTCCCGCCCGCCGTGACGGTTGGGCACCCATTCGCCAGCCTTGCGCGAGTAATCGCGGTAGAGCATCGAGGCCACGGCGTCGACCCGCAGGCCGTCGATATGGAACTCCCGCAGCCAGTGCAGCGCCGAAGCCAGCATGAAGCCGTGCACTTCAGTGCGACCGAGGTTGTAGATGAGGGTGTCCCAATCCTGATGGAAGCCTTCTAGGGGATTGTCGTATTCGTACAACGCGGTGCCATCGAAGCGCGCCAGGCCATGGCTGTCGGTGGGGAAATGCGCCGGGACCCAGTCGAGGATCACGCCGATGCGGGCCTGGTGGCAGGCGTCGATGAAGGCGGCGAAATCTTCCGCCGTGCCGTAGCGCGAGGTCGGCGCGAACAGCGACAGCGGCTGGTAGCCCCAGGAGCCACCGAAAGGATGCTCCATGATCGGCATCAGCTCGATATGGGTGAAGCCCAGTTCCTGCACGTAGGGGATCAGCCGCCCGGCCAGTTCGCGCCAGTTGTACAGGCGGCTGACCTCGCCGGCTTCGTCCAGCTCGCATTGCCAGGAGCCGGCATGCAGTTCGTAGATCGACAGCGGCGCGCCGATACCCTGGGCATCGCCACGCTCCCGCAGCCACTCTTCATCGCGCCATTCATGGGCCAAGGGACCGGCGACTTTCGAGGCCGTGCTCGGCGGCAACTCGGTGGCGCGGGCCAGCGGGTCGGCCTTGAGGGGCAAGACGCCTTCCTGGCCGAGCACTTCGTNNTTCGTATTTGTAGGTTTCGCCGGCGCGCAGTCCGGGGATGAACAGCTCCCAGACACCGCTGGCATGGCGCAGGCGCATCGGGTGCCGGCGTCCGTCCCAGTTGTTGAAATCCCCCACCACCGAGACCCGCCGCGCGTTCGGCGCCCACACCGAGAAGCGCACACCCTCGACGCCATCGACCTCGATGGGCTGGGCACCGAGACGGTTGGCCAGGTCGCGGTGATTGCCCTCGCTGAACAGGTAGAGGTCCATGTCGCCCAGTTGCGGGCCGTAGTTGTAAGGGTCGGCGGTGATCTGCTCGCCGCCTGCCCAGTTGATGCGCCAGCGATACCTGTCGACCGGGCGTTGCACCTGGGCGGTGAAAAGGCCCGGCACACTGCCCTGCTGCAATTCGGCGATCAGCTCGTCGTTGTCCCATGCCAGCGCCTGCACGCTCAGGGCCTCCGGCAGATAGGCCCGAAGCCAGGTGCCTCCTGCACCATCAGCGTGCGCGCCGAGCACCGCGAACGGATCGACATGCCTGGCATTGACCAGGTCGTCGATGTCGCTGCGGCCCAGTCCGCCCTGTTCCTTCTTGTGCACGCTCATCTACTGCTCTCCCCAGGTACTCACAAGCCCATGGAGGCCATGCAAAGGCACGGCCAGCCAGCTCGGGCGATTTTCCGCTTCATAGGCGATTTCATAGGCAGCCTTTTCCAGGCTGAACAATTCCAGTGCCGCCTGCTCGCCGCCTTCCTTGAGCCAGGCATGGGGCAGGCTGGCGGTGGCCAGGCCATAGGCCTGGACGAACGCATGGCGCGCGGCGTGCAGATAACGCTTGGTGACCCGCTGCCGGGCCTGCAGGTTGTCCGGCAAGGCGCCTGCGCCCGCAGCGCCCCGCAGCGCCATCGCAGCAGCGTAGTCGAAAGAACGCAGTACGCCGCTGACGTCCTT
>DQAA01000148.1 GCA_003523465.1 Pseudomonas sp. | reverse complement strand
ACCGATATCGGCCTTCCCGGCGGCATGGACGGCCACCGGATGGTGCTCGAGAGCCGCGCGGCCCGGCCGGGGCTGCCGGTGTTGTTCATGACCGGCTACGCCCACCCGGATGTGCTGGACAACTCGCCGCTGGAGCCGGCGGGGGTGGTGCTGGTCAAGCCATTCGCCCTGGAGGCGCTGCTGCGCAGTGTCGATGCGCTGCTGAAAAGCCGGTAAAGCCTTNNTTCTGAAATCATTCGCGCGCCATTCAATGTTCACATTACTGTCACAAAGTTTCGGCAAAGTGCCTCGGCCATCACATGGAGCACTTTCTGAATGAAACGCCTGATGAAGTCCGCTGCACTCGCCGTTTCGGTATCTCTTTTCGCTTCTTCGGCCTTTGCCGAAAGCATCCGCCTGACCGGTTCCGGTGCCAGTTTCCCTGCGCCGATCTACCTGACCTGGTTCAAGGATTTCAGCAAGAACACCGCCGGTGTGACTGTTGACTACCAATCGAAAGGCAGTGGTGCCGGTGTTCAGGACTTCTTGAACAAGACCGTCGATTTCGCCGCCAGTGACTCGGCGATGAAGGATGAAGAAATCGCCAAGGTCGCCGAAGGCGTCCAGCTGCTGCCGATGACCGCCGGTGAAATCGTCCTGGCCTACAACCTGCCAGGCAACCCGAAGGGCCTGAAGCTGCCACGGGATGTCTACTCCGACATCTTCCTGGGCAAGATCACCCAGTGGAACGATCCAAAGATCGCTGCCGCCAACCCTGATCTGAAGCTGCCAGCCACCCCGATCACCGTCGTCGTACGCGCTGACTCCAGCGGTACCACCGCTGTGTTCACCAAGCACCTGTCGGCCATCAACCCTGCCTTCAAGGAAGCGCTGGGCGAGGGCAACACCGTCAACTGGCCTGCGACCGACAAGTTCATCAAGTCGCCGAAGAACGATGGCATCACCGCCACCGTCCGCCAGACTCCTGGCGCCATCGGCTACATCGAATACGGCTTCGCCAAACTGGCCAAGGTCGACTTCGCTGCCCTGCAAAACAAGGCCGGCCAGTACGTCGTTCCTAACGCCGAAAGCGGTGCAGAAGCACTGGCCGCGGTGAAAATGCCGGAAAACCTGGTGGCCTGGCTGCCTGATCCGGACGGCGCCAAGTCCTACCCGATCACTTCCTACACCTGGATGATCTTCCGCAAGGACAACGGCAACCCGGCCAAGGCCAAGGCCATGCGCGACATGATCGAATACAGCCTGACCGAAGGTCAGAAGATCGCTGACTCGATGGGCTACATCCCGCTGCCGCCATCGGTTGTCGAGCAGGTACGCAAAGCGTCCGCCAACATCCAGTAAGACTGCCAGCGCGCTCTCGGAGTGGCTCGATAGCCACGCCGGGAGCGTTTGCCCCTGTCCCGGAATTAATCGATGAACACCCCATTTGACATACCGGATAACCCCGACTCTGCATGCCGGCCACCTTCCGCGAAGGATTTCCTGGTCGATCGCATCTTCCGTGCCCTGGCACGTATCGGTGTCGCGCTGATCCTGGCGCTGGTTTTCGCACTGGTTTTCGAAGTAGGACGCAAAGCGCTCCCTGGTATGGAAAAACACGGCTTCGACGTGCTGTTCGGCACCGTCTGGGACGTTAACCAAGGCAAATACGGAATTCTGCCAGCCATTTGGGGCACGCTTTACAGCGCCTTTATCGCACTGCTCATCGCCGGCTTCTTCGGCGTCAGCATGGCGATCTTCCTGACCCAGGATTTCCTCCCGGCGAAACTCGCCGCCGTATTCCGCACCATCGTCGAACTGCTCGCCGCGATCCCCAGCGTGGTCTATGGCCTGTGGGGCATCTACGTGGTGATCCCGGCCATTCGTCCGCTGACCGCATGGCTCAACACCGAGCTGGGCTGGATCCCGTTCTTCGGTACCTCCCTCAGTGGTCCAGGCCTGCTGCCGGCCGCCCTGGTACTGGCGATCATGATCCTGCCGACCGTCGCCGCCGTGTCCCAGGACGCCCTGACCAGCGTGCCGATGAAAACCAAGCAGGCCGCCTACGGCCTGGGTACCACCCACTGGGAAGCGATCCTCAAGGTAATGGTGCCGTCTGCGGCGACCGGCATCTTCGGCTCCCTGGTCCTCGGCCTGGGTCGTGCACTGGGTGAAACCATGGCCCTGGCCATGCTGGTGGGTAACGCCAACACCATCTCCGTGTCCCTGTTCGCCCCGGCCAACACCCTGGCGGCCTTGCTCGCCCTGAACTTCCCGGAGGCCGGCCCGAACGAGGTCGAAGTGCTGATGTACGCGGCGCTGGTCCTGATGTTCATCACCTTGCTGGTGAACGTGTTCGGATCGCTGCTCATGCTCTACGCCCAGCGGGGGAATAAATAATGACCGACCTGTCCCAACCAGCAACCGCGCTGCCGAGCCTGCAGCGCCGGTTCGAAGGGCGCGCGCTGCGCAGCATCATCCTGACCAGCCTGGCCTGGTTCACCGCGATCGTGGCCAGCGTGCCGCTGATCTCCGTGCTGTACATGCTGATCACCAAGGGTGGTGCGCGCCTGAACATGGAAGTGTTCACCGAGTTGCCACCCACCGGTTTCGAGATGGGCGGCGGTTTCGGTAACGCCATGGCCGGTACCTTCGTGATGGTCGGTATCGCCGCAGCCATCGCCGTGCCGCTCGGCATCCTGGCGGCGGTGTTCCTCGCCGAACTGGGTCCGGACAGCAAGCTGGCCAACGCCTCGCGCTTCGCCGCGAAGATGCTGACCGGTCTGCCGTCGATTCTCGCCGGTGTATTCGCCTACGCCCTGGTGGTCATGACCACCGGTACTTACTCGGCACCTGCAGGTGGCGTAGCGTTGGCAGTCCTGATGTTGCCGATCGTCGTACTGACGGCCGAGGAAGCCATGAAGATGGTGCCCAAGATCATGAAGGACGCTGCCTACGGCATGGGCTGCACCCGCGCCCAGGTGATCATGAAGATCGTCCTGCCGACCGGCATGCCGGCGATCCTCACCGGTGTGATGCTGGCCGTGGCCCGTGCCGCTGGCGAGACCGCGCCGCTGCTGTTCACCGCGCTGTTCAGCAACTACTGGATCTACCACGACGGCAGCCTGGCGGTGATGAACCCCACGGCCTCGCTGGCGGTACTGATCTACAACTTCTCCGGCATGCCGTTCGACAACCAGCTGGAGCTCGCATGGGCGGCCTCGCTGGTCCTGGTGATGATCGTGCTGGTCGTAAACATCGTGAGCCGGATTTTCGGCAAGCCCAAGTATTGAGAAAGGGAGCATCTGAACTTGAACGTATCAACCGCGCAAAAGGTCGCTCCCGTGGTCAGCGAAGCGCCAGTGGTCATGGACTGCAAACTGGACAAGATCTTCTACGGTAACTTCATGGCCGTCCGCGACAGCCACGTACCGATCGAGAAGAACAAGATCACCGGCTTCATCGGCCCGTCCGGCTGCGGCAAGAGTACTGTGCTGCGCAGCCTGAACCGGATGAACGACCTGGTTAAGGGTTTCCGCTTCGAAGGCCATGTGCACTTCCTCGGCCAGGATGTCTACGGCAAGGGCGTCGACCCGGTCGTGGTGCGTCGCTACATCGGCATGGTGTTCCAGCAGCCG
>DQAA01000147.1 GCA_003523465.1 Pseudomonas sp. | reverse complement strand
CTGACCACCTTCAACGAAGTCGACATGACCGAAGTCATGGCCCTGCGTTCGAAGTATAAGGACCTGTTCGAGAAGACCCACAACGGCGTGCGCCTGGGCTTCATGTCGTTCTTCGTGAAAGCCGCTACCGAAGCCCTGAAGCGCTTCCCTGCGGTCAACGCTTCGATCGACGGTTCCGATATCGTCTACCACGGCTACTCGGACGTCGGCGTCGCCGTCTCCAGCGACCGTGGCCTGGTGGTACCGGTACTGCGCAACGCCGAGCTGATGAGCCTGGCCGAAATCGAGAACGGCATCGCCACCTTCGGCAAGAAAGCCCGTGACGGCAAGCTGTCCATCGAAGAGATGACCGGTGGCACCTTCACCATCACCAACGGCGGTACCTTCGGTTCGATGATGTCGACCCCGATCGTCAACCCGCCGCAAGCCGCCATCCTCGGCATGCACAACATCATCCAGCGTCCTATGGCCATCAACGGCCAGGTCGTGATCCGTCCGATGATGTACCTGGCGCTGTCCTACGATCACCGCCTGATCGACGGTAAAGAAGCTGTGACTTTCCTGGTGACCATCAAGAACCTGCTGGAAGACCCGGCACGCCTGCTGCTGGATATCTAAATACGCTGCCGTGAGTAGCGGGCGAGGGGCGTCCACAAGATGCCCGTCGCCTCGCTGCCCGCGGCTTGCAGCTTGAAGCAATGAAGGAATCTTTTATGAGCCAGAAGTTCGACGTAGTAGTAATTGGTGCAGGTCCTGGCGGCTACGTGGCTGCCATCAAGGCCGCGCAGCTGGGCTTCACGACCGCGTGCATCGAAAAATACACCGATGCCGAAGGCAAACTGGCCCTGGGCGGTACCTGCCTGAACGTTGGCTGCATTCCATCCAAGGCGCTGCTGGACAGCTCCTGGAAGTACAAGGAAGCGAAAGAAAGCTTCAACGTCCACGGTATCTCCACCGGTGAAGTCAAGATGGACGTCGCCGCGATGGTTGGCCGCAAGGCCGGTATCGTCAAGAACCTGACTGGCGGCGTTGCCACCCTGTTCAAGGCCAACGGCGTTACTTCGATCCAGGGCCACGGCAAGCTGCTGGCCGGCAAGAAAGTCGAAGTCACCAAGGCTGATGGCACCACCGAAATCATCGAAGCCGAGAACGTGATCCTGGCTTCCGGCTCGCGTCCGATCGACATTCCGCCGGCTCCGGTCGACCAGAACGTCATCGTCGACTCCACTGGCGCCCTGGAATTCCAGGCCGTTCCGAAGCGCCTGGGCGTTATCGGTGCCGGCGTCATCGGTCTGGAACTGGGTTCGGTCTGGGCTCGCCTGGGTGCCGAAGTCACCGTTCTGGAAGCGCTGGACACCTTCCTGATGGCTGCTGACACCGCCGTCGCCAAGGAAGCGCAGAAGACCCTGGTCAAGCAAGGCCTGGACATCAAGCTGGGCGCTCGCGTCACCGGTTCGCAGGTCAACGGCAATGAAGTCGAAGTGACCTACACCGACGCCAACGGCGAACAGAAAATCACCTTCGACAAGCTGATCGTCGCGGTCGGCCGTCGTCCGGTCACCACCGATCTGCTGGCTGCCGACAGCGGCGTCACCATCGACGAGCGCGGCTTCGTGTTCGTTGACGATCACTGCGCCACCAGCGTGCCGGGCGTCTACGCCATCGGCGACGTGGTTCGCGGCATGATGCTGGCTCACAAGGCCTCGGAAGAGGGCATCATGGTCGTCGAGCGCATCAAGGGCCACAAAGCCCAGATGAACTACGACCTGATTCCTTCGGTTATCTACACCCACCCGGAAATCGCTTGGGTCGGCAAGACCGAGCAAGCCTTGAAGGCAGAGGGCGTTGAGGTTAACGTGGGCACCTTCCCGTTCGCGGCCAGCGGCCGTGCGATGGCAGCCAACGATACCGGCGGTTTCGTCAAGGTCATCGCCGATGCCAAGACCGACCGCGTCCTGGGTGTACACGTGATTGGCCCAAGCGCTGCCGAACTGGTTCAGCAGGGCGCAATCGCAATGGAATTCGGCACCAGTGCCGAAGACCTGGGCATGATGGTCTTCTCCCATCCGACCCTGTCCGAAGCGCTGCATGAAGCCGCGCTGGCCGTGAATGGCGGTGCCATCCACGTAGCCAACCGTAAAAAGCGTTAATCATAAGAAAACCACGGCGGTCTGCCCGTCGTGAGTCTTGCGTGCATGACTCACCGCGGAAAGTCCGCCGGACTCGAACTCCCGGAGCATACCGGGGGCAAGCGGTCACAGGTGGCGCGGCACCCCTCGGGGGCGCAGCGCCGAAGCGCAGTACCTAACGAAGACGGTAAAAAGCATGAATCTTCACGAGTATCAGGGTAAGCAGCTGTTCGCTGAATACGGCCTGCCAGTTTCCAAGGGTTTCGCAGTCGACACCCCTGAAGCAGCAGCAGAAGCCTGCGACAAGATCGGCGGCACCGAGTGGGTTGTAAAAGCCCAGGTCCACGCTGGTGGTCGCGGTAAAGCGGGCGGCGTAAAGCTGGTTCGCAGCAAGGAAGACGCCAAGGCGTTCGCTGCACAATGGTTGGGCAAGAACCTGGTGACCTACCAGACTGACGCCAACGGTCAGCCAGTTTCCAAGATCCTGGTCGAATCCTGCACCGACATCGCCAAAGAGCTGTATCTGGGGGCTGTGGTCGATCGTTCGAGCCGCCGTATCGTGTTCATGGCCTCCACCGAAGGTGGTGTGGACATCGAGAAAGTCGCTCACGAAACTCCTGAAAAAATCATCAAGGCAACCATCGATCCGCTGGTCGGCGCTCAGCCGTTCCAGGGTCGTGAACTGGCATTCCAGCTGGGTCTGGAAGGCAAGCAGGTTCAACAGTTCGCCAAGATCTTCGTTGGTCTGGCCAAGCTGTTCAAGGATCACGACCTGGCCCTGCTGGAAGTGAACCCGCTGGTCATCAAGGCCGACGGCGACCTGCACTGCCTCGATGCCAAGCTGAACATCGACGCCAACGCCATGTACCGCCAGCCTAAGCTGAAGACCTTCCACGACCCGTCGCAGGACGACGCCCGTGAAGCCCACGCTGCCAAGTTCGAACTGAACTACGTTGCCCTCGAAGGCAACATCGGCTGCATGGTCAACGGTGCCGGCCTGGCCATGGGTACCATGGACATCGTCAACCTGCACGGCGGCAAGCCAGCCAACTTCCTCGACGTTGGCGGTGGCGCAACCAAAGAACGCGTTACCGAAGCCTTCAAGATCATTCTGTCCGACAGCAATGTCGCGGCCGTTCTGGTCAACATCTTCGGCGGCATCGTTCGCTGCGACATGATTGCCGAAGGCATCATCGGCGCTGTGAAAGAAGTCGGCGTTAAAGTACCGGTCGTCGTTCGCCTCGAAGGCAACAACGCCGAACTGGGCGCTAAAGTACTGGCAGAAAGCGGTTTGAACATCATTGCGGCCACCAGCCTGACCGACGCTGCTCAACAAGTTGTAAAAGCTGCGGAGGGCAAGTAATGAGCGTCCTGATCAATAAAGACACCAAAGTCATCTGCCAGGGCTTCACCGGCTCGCAAGGTACTTTCCACTCCGAACAAGCCATCGCCTACGGCACCAAGATGGTCGGCGGCGTTACCCCAGGCAAGGGTGGCACCACCCACCTGGGCCTGCCGGTGTTCAACACCGTCAAGGAAGCCGTGGAAGCTACCGGCGCTGACGCTTCGGTCATCTACGTTCCGGCTCCTTTCTGCAAGGACTCGATCCTGGAAGCGGCCTTCGGCGGCATCAAACTGATCGTCTGCATCACCGAGGGTATCCCTACCCTCGACATGCTGGATGCCAAGGTCAAGTGCGACGAGCTGGGTGTTACCCTGATCGGCCCTAACTGCCCAGGCGTCATCACTCCGGGCGAGTGCAAGATCGGCATCATGCCAGGTCACATCCACCTGCCAGGTAAAGTCGGTATCGTTTCCCGTTCCGGCACCCTGACCTATGAAGCCGTCAAGCAGACCACTGACGCCGGTTTCGGTCAGTCCACCTGCGTCGGTATCGGCGGTGACCCGATCCCAGGCTCCAACTTCATCGACATCCTGAAGCTGTTCCAGGAAGACCCGNNATCGTGATGATCGGCGAAATCGGTGGTTCGGCTGAAGAAGAAGCGGCTGCCTACATCAAGGCCAACGTGACCAAGCCAGTGGTTTCCTACATTGCCGGTGTGACTGCCCCAGCGGGCAAGCGCATGGGCCATGCTGGCGCCATCATCTCTGGCGGCAAAGGCACCGCGGACGAGAAGTTCGCAGCCCTGCAGGACGCCGGTGTCAAAACCGTGCGTTCGCTGGCTGACATCGGCAAGGCCCTGGCCGAGCTGACCGGTTGGGAAGTGAAGAAGTAAGACTTCTTCGCTGATCCAGCAGAAAGAGGCCACCTTCGGGTGGCCTTTTTCGTTTGTTCGATTTTGATTTGCCGCAACCGTTTGCGACATTCCAGTTCACTCATCGGACAAACTGCCCCAAACCCGTGCGCCAGAGCGCCGATTTGAGTACCATGCGCGTTCATTTCGTGTCCGCTNNGGAAGCGCCACGCTATAAAAGTCCGCCCCAATCAGGGTGGAAAAAACATTTCCCTAACCCAAGGGGAAATCCCTCTCTAAATTCCGATTTACGCAGTGTGGTATTTCCTTAAATGAAAGTTTTGAAAGGCCAGGACATCCTGGCGCTTGGCTTCATGACGTTCGCGTTATTCGTCGGAGCCGGCAACATCATCTTCCCGCCTATCGTTGGTTTGCAGTCCGGCCCGCATGTGTGGATGGCGGCCCTGGGCTTCCTGGTCACCGCCGTGGGCCTGCCCGTGGTTACCGTGATCGCCCTGGCCAAGGTCGGCGGCGGCAT
>DQAA01000318.1 GCA_003523465.1 Pseudomonas sp. | reverse complement strand
CCGGCACCCTGGAGCCCAACGACGACCTGCCGTTCTTCCGCGAAGTGCGCCACTGGCTCGACCTCTATTTCGCCGGCAAGCAACCGCCCATCGCCGACCTGCCCATGGCCCCTGTCGGCAGCGAGTTCCGCCAGGCCGTCTGGGCCCTGCTCTGCGAGATCCCCTACGGCGGCACCACCACCTACGGCGAGATCGCCAAGGCCGTGGCCCTGCGCAGTGGCCTGGCGAGCATGTCCAGCCAGGCCGTGGGCGGGGCGGTGGGGCACAACCCGATTTCCATCATCATTCCCTGCCACCGGGTGATCGGCCGCGATGGCAGCCTGACCGGCTACGCCGGCGGGATCGAGAAGAAGATCCATCTGCTGGAGCACGAGGGGGCGTTGTCCTCGCTGTTCTATACGCCGAGCAAGGGCACGGCGCTGTAAGTGCTGGAAACTGAACCCGGCTTGGGCCGCGCTGCCGAATCAACTGATAGCAACATCACGTTCGACCCCATCGAGGAGGGCTTTTCCGTGTCAGACAAACCCTATACCCCGCCCAAGGTCTGGACCTGGGACAAGGCCAGCGGTGGCCAGTTCGCCAATATCAACCGGCCGATCTCCGGCGCCACCCACGAGCACGAACTGCCCAAGGGCCGCCACCCGTTGCAGCTGTATTCCCTGGCCACGCCCAACGGCGCCAAGGTCGGCATCCTGCTCGAAGAGCTGCTGGCCGCAGGCTTCAAGGACGCCGAATACGATGCCTGGCTGATCCGCATCGGCGAGGGCGACCAGTTCGGCAGTGGTTTCGTCGAACTCAATCCCAACTCGAAGATCCCGGCCTTGCTGGACACCCGCTCCAAGCCCGCCGTGCGCCTGTTCGAGTCCGGCTCGATCCTGTTGCACCTGGCCGACTCCTTCGGCGCCTTCATTCCCAAGGACCCGGCCAAGCGCGCCGAATGCCTGAACTGGCTGTTCTGGCAGATGAGCGGCGCCGGTTTCGTCGGCGGTGGCTTCGGGCATTTCTTCGCCTACGCGCCGGAGAAATTCGAGTACCCGATCAACCGCTACACCATGGAGGTCAAGCGTCTGCTCGATGTGCTCGACCGGCAACTGGCGGAAAACCGCTATGTCGCCGGGGACGAATACAGCATTGCCGATATCGCCTGCTGGCCATGGTTCGGCGAGATGCTGCGCAACAAGGTCTACGGCGCCGCCGAGTTCCTCGACGCCGCCAGCTACACCCATGTGCTGCGCTGGGCCAACGAGATCGCCGAGCGCCCGGCGGTGAAGCGTGGGCAGCGGGTGAACAAGACTTGGGGGGATGAGGCGGAGCAGTTGCCGGAGCGGCATGCGGCGAGTGATTTCGACTGAGCTACATTGGCATTGGTTGTGACCCGGTCGAAACAGGTGAGCTTTCGTACCTGTTTCGACGGCTTTCGGGCATTGCGGTCATTGCGCTCTTGACCTGTCATTTCTGTCAGGTGACAGACCACGACACCCTCTGTTCAATGGCTCCAGCGCCTCAAGGGAGGGCGCGTCTGCCTGGAGGGATAAATCCATGAAAACCTTGCCTGCCTGCGGCCTTGTTCTGTGTGCGCTGTATTCGCACATGTCCTGGTCCGATCTGCTCAACGAACCTGCCCCGAAGGATGCGGTGCTGGCGCCGCTGCTATCCGCGCACGACTCGACCTCGCAGCGCTTTTTTTCCGTGGGCCGAATGCGCGGTACCATCGGCATCGGTTGGTCCTGTACGGCGACGCTGGTCGCCGGCAGCGATGAGCCGGACCCGCATAAACCTGCACTTATCCTTACCGCAGGACACTGTGCAGCCGGGACGACGGGCGATAACGAGGTGGTCATGAATCGCCCTATGAGCGAGGGATGGCTTTTCACGCCGTCCTATTTTCATGACAACAAGGACCAGCACGTGTCCATCCCCATCACCACGATCCTGTATTCGACGATGAAGTCCACCGATCTCGGCGTGCTGCAACTGGGCGAGACCTACGGCCAGGTCCTGGCCAGGGGATTCAAGCCCGTGCGCTTGAAAGCGCTCGAGGGCACCAGGCCTGACATCGACATTGCCCATATCCCGCAAGGGCTGTTCCCAGATCATTACCTGCGCTACTCCGAGTGTTCGAGTCGCCCACCGGCGGCGATCGTCGAGACGGTGCGCAAGGCCATGCCGCGTCCGGATGTCCCCTGGTTCCTGGACCTCGTCCCGAACGAGTGCATCGGCCTGTATGGAGGTTCTTCAGGGGCGCCGATCTTCGCCAGAGGCGAGTGGAATGTCATCGGTGTTCATTCCACAGGTCTGCGCGAGCCAGGCTGTGGTGCGGGCAAGCCCTGCGAGATAGAGGCCGGGCAGCCCGTGTCCAGGCTGGACACGTCCTACTTTGCGTCCATCGCCCGCTTCGTGGACGCGTTCAAGGCGGATGGTTCATTCGACCCTTCGCACCTGGATCCGGGCACCGGCATCCTGGTTTCCCGGCAGGGCGCTGGCGACAGCCAGGACGGCCCGGGCAGCCCGGTACGCTGGGGCATGCTGATCGACGAGTCCTACGAGAGCATCCGCTACAAGTTCGGTTTC
>DQAA01000319.1 GCA_003523465.1 Pseudomonas sp. | reverse complement strand
GAGTCTTGCCGCCGGCCTGCACGGTATTGAAAAGGGACTGCAACCGGCGCCGGCGATCCAGGGCGAGTTCGAGGTGCCGGATCATTTGTCGCTGCCCTGCACCCTGCATGCAGCGCTCGATCGCCTGAAGCGCAGCAGCCTGGCCCGGGAGCTGTTCGGCGAGGAGTTCGTGTCCGGCTACATCGCCACCAAGACCCAGGAACTGACCAGCTTCTTCGATGAAATCACCCCTTGGGAGCGCCGCGTGCTGGCCGCCCAGGCCTGATCGCAAACACGCAGGATAGAAGGCCGATTGCGCTGTTTCATGGCGCAATCGGCCTTTTGTTTTTTTCGCTTCGCCTGGCCGCGCCGCAGGAATAATCACTTATGCTTTCAGGCAGTTTTTCCACCAGCTCAAGAGGCCGTTCGGGACGCTGATGCGCACTATCTGGAAGTCTTTTCGCGCGTTGTACTTCGCCGCTTTGATGATGTTGATCGGCTCCGGCCTGTTGAGTACCTACCTGGCCCTGCGCCTGACGGCCGACCAGGTCGACAGCCTCTGGGTCGGTGCCTTGATGGCCGCCAACTATTTCGGCCTGGCCCTGGGCGGCAAGATCGGCCACCGGCTGATCGCCCGGGTCGGCCATATCCGCGCCTACGCCACCTGTGCCGGGATAGTCGGCGCGGCGGTGCTGGGCCACGGGCTGGTCAGCTTCCTGCCGGCCTGGCTGTTCCTGCGGGTGATCGTCGGCCTCGGGATGATGTGCCAGTACATGGTCATCGAGAGCTGGCTGAACGAGCAGGCCGATGCCAAGCAGCGCGGCGCGGTGTTCAGCGGCTACATGATCGCCTCCTACCTCGGCCTGGTGCTGGGCCAGTTGATACTGGTCGTCCATCCGCAGCTCGGGCCAGAGCTGTTGATGCTGGTCGCCATGTGCTTCGCCCTGTGCCTGGTGCCGGTGGCCCTGACCCGACGGATCCACCCGGCGCCGCTGCGGCCGGCACCGATGGAACCGCGCTTCTTCATCAAGCGGGTGCCGCAATCGTTGAGTACGGTGCTCGGCTCCGGCCTGATCGTCGGCTCCTTCTACGGCCTGGCGCCGCTCTACGCCTCCAAGCAAGGGCTGAGCACCGAGCAGGTGGGTATTTTCATGGGGGTGTGCATCTTCGCCGGGCTGCTGGTGCAGTGGCCGCTGGGCTGGCTGTCCGACCGCTACGACCGCGCCGTGCTGATCCGCAGCGTGGCCATCGGCCTGGCGATCGCCTCGCTGCCCCTGGCGATCCTGCCGGGTGTGCCGATGATGGTGCTGTTCGCGGCTGGCTTCCTGGTGTCGCTGTTGCAGTTCTGCCTGTATCCGCTGGCGGTGGCGTTTTCCAATGACCACGTGGAAAGCGAGCGGCGGGTGTCGCTGACGGCGATGCTGCTGGTCACCTATGGCGTCGGCGCGAGTATCGGGCCGCTGGCGGCGGGGGTGCTGATGAAGGTGTTCGGCGACCAGATGCTGTATGCCTTCTTCACCTTCTTTGCCCTGGTGCTGGTCTGGCGGATTCGCCCGGATGCGGTTACCGGGCTGCACCAGGTGGAAGATGCACCGCTGTCCCACGTGGCCATGCCGGCGGCCAGTTCGCCATTGGCTGCGGCGCTGGACCCGCGGGTCAACGAACAGGTGGTGCAGGACCAGATGCAGACGCCCGTCGCGGCCGAAGACACCGAAGCCGAGGACGAGAAAGTCGAAGTCAGGGAAGGGGAAACAACCGAGGAGCCGGCCAAGCCGGTCTGAACGAAACGGGGACCGCATGCGGTCCCCGTCTTTTTACCTGTATCAGTAGTCGTCTTTATCGAAGCGCCGCGCTTCACGCTGCAGCTGGTAGACGAAACTCTCGATCTTGCGCTGCATCTGCCCGGTCAGGTTGTGGAAGCGCACGCCGGCGAAGGTGGCGCCCAGGCGCTCTTCGAAATGCAGGTGGCGCAGCTCGACCGACATGTGGGTCAGGCCCAATGGCGCGCTGGCGGCGAATTTGTCGTAGACCTGACCCAGTTGCAGGCGCTCTTCGATATCGCCTTCGAAACGCAGCTTGCAGCCGGTAGCGGAGATGTCCAGGAGCTTGCCGCGAATGGCGCCGGTGCCCTTGACCTTCTCGCCATCGAGCACGACGTCGACCAGTTGCGACAGCTTGAGTGCAGCGCGGAAAGCGTTGCGCCGCTGGTGATAGGTGACTTCTGCGGGCAGGGTGCCGCGGTAGCAGCGCACGTCGCCGGAGGAATCGACGGTCAGCGGCTGGTTGCATTCCCAGGCGATCCGCACGCCGTCATGGAAACCTTCGACCCGGAAGGGCTCGCCGTTTTCCAGAAAACGCTCGCCGTCGCGAGGGATCATTTCATCCAGGGCCAGGACGTTGTTGTCGCGGTCGACCTCGACCACGTAACTCTGGAAACGCTGGCTGCGCTCATGGAAGGTAATGATCAGCGGATCATGGCTCTCTTGCAGCATCCGCAGGTTGGCGGCAATTTCCAAAGGCGTGGTGAACACCTTCGGAGGCTGCGGAGCTTCTACGTCATTGAACACGGTTGATGAATCTCCAGGCAAAAACGACACACGCGACCGGCATTCTGCCAGCATGCGCTGTGCCTTGATAGAGGGTCACGCCTGGCTGAGCGCACGAGGCTTGGAAAGCGGCGAGGTCGAGCCCCGGCTGTCGTATAGCGAAGGGGCTTCACCGCCCATGAGGATTCTGATCTGGTTGGCCGTGGTGGCCTGCTGCAGCACGATGGATTCGCCGTTGCGCTCGTTGATGGTCCGGCACTCGTTGAGCAGGTTGCCGAGTACATCGAGCTGCTGGAGCATGTGCGGCCCCAGGTGCGACTGGCTGGCCACGACCTCGAAACCGGCACGATCCGGAGTCAGGCCGAGGCTTGCGAGCAGCTCGCTGCGCCGACGCCCGTGTTGATCGAGAAGGACTACCAGCGATTGCTTGTAGGCCAGGATGTCTTCCAGCGCCGGCATGTCACGGCCGTGCAGGGCGACGTATTCGTCCCGCAGCAGCTGGAGCAGTTGTTCCGCCGGGCCGATATCGTCTTCGATCAGTTGCAGCAGGGTAGTGTCGTGCATGGCTGGCTCTTGGTCTTCGCGTCCTTGAAGTCAGCGCGCCGAGGGCTAGCGCTGAGCTTCGAAATTGAGCAGTTTGCTGGCCACGCGGTTGGCGTCGACCTGGTAGCTACCGTCTGCGATGGCCTGTTTCAACGCGGCCACACGGTCGCTGTTGACGATTGGCTGGTCGCGGAGCTTGTCGCTGACCTGTTGCAACTGCTGGGCCTCGTTACTGAGGTGTACGGCTTCCCCGCTCTGGGCGGTGCTGGCGACCGCTTCGGACTGGCCGCTGCGGTTGCTGGCGGCGCTTTCCTGGCTGGTGCCGGTGCGCAGGCCGCCCGTCACTGACGGGGAGTTNNGATCAGAAACCTCTCGGAAATAGGACGCTTGCCCTTTTTTCGGCCAACCCGAAAAAAACTTTAGACACGAATTAACGAGCATTCGTGACAAGGTCGTCATTCCGTAATACGCATAGTCTAGAAAATGCGCCTGCTGATCGCCAGCCTTCATTAGCCGCGCGGTGGCCTGTGTCACAAGGTCACATGGAAACCTCCACCTGGCCAGGACCGGTTACCCTGGCCTTGACCACCCGTTTGGAATTCAGGTTGCGTACCCGTATCTGCTCGCTCATCCCGCCCTTGCTCAGCGCTTCGCCGGGCATGCGCACGGCCAGCGTGCCGCTGCGGGCGATGATGACGACGTGATCGCCCTTGCTGATTACCTCGGCCTGTTCCAGGTGGACCGGGGTGATGATCTGGTCGATGACCATTGGTCGGACGACTTTCTGTCCTGTCGCCTGGTCGAGGCTGGAAAGGAAGCCCTGGTTGAGCAGGCCGACGTCACGCTCGCGCAGGGCCACGTCCTGTTCTTCGACCACGGCATCGCGCTTGAGCGGGCGGGTGACCACCACCACGTCGCGGAACAGCTTGACCTGGGCAGGTACGAACACTGTCCAGGGCGAACTGCCATCACAGCGCACCCGCACGGTCACCCGGCCGATCGGCTGGGCCGGGCTTTCCAGGCTGGCGCCGAGCTGTTCGCTGCACAGCGGCATGCGCAAACGCGGATCGAGGTTGTTCACCTGGATCTCGTAACGGCCCTCGGTCTGGCTCTTTTGCAAATAGTCTTCGACGGAAAACTCAAGAAACCCCTGGGTGACACCGATAAGCACTTCAGGCAAGGTGAATGTGTCAGCCAGAGTTCGAGCGCCAGGAGTCAACAAGCACAGCGCAGCAAGGAAGCCGGGCAGATGGCGGTGCAGGCGTCGGAAAAATGTCGTTTTCGTAATCATAAAAGTTGAAAAGCAAGGCGCGTGCCGATCGAGCACGCTGCCCCGAGCTTCGGTTGAGGAGTCTGGCATGGCTGGTGTTATGGATTCGGTGAACCAGCGCACGCAACTGGTAGGACAGAATCGTCTCGAACTGCTGCTGTTTCGCCTGCGGGGCGACCAGCTGTACGGGATCAACGTGTTCAAGGTACGGGAAGTGCTGCAATGCCCGAGCCTGACACTTCTGCCCAAGGCCAGCCGGGTCGTGCGCGGTGTCGCGAATATTCGTGGGGCGACCATCCCGATCCTGGATCTGGCGATGGCAACGGGTCTGCCTCCCCTGGAGAACCAGGACCCGAGCAAGAGTTTCGTCATCATTACCGAGTACAACACCAAGACCCAGGGTTTCCTGGTGCACTCGGTCGAACGCATCGTCAACATGAACTGGGAAGAGATCCATCCGCCACCCAAGGGGACCGGGCGCGATCACTACCTCACGGCGGTGACCCGGGTCGACAACAAGATGGTCGAGATCATCGACGTCGAGAAGATCCTCGCCGAGGTGGCGCCGGCGTCCGAGTCGGTCTCCACCGGCGTGGTCAATGCCGAGGTGCACAGCAAGGCGGTTTCCTTGCGGGTACTGACCGTCGACGACTCGTCGGTGGCGCGCAAGCAGGTCAGTCGCTGCCTGCAGACCGTCGGTGTCGAGGTGGTCGCGCTGAATGACGGGCGCCAGGCGCTGGACTACCTTAGAAAGCTGGTGGACGAGGGCAAGCGTCCGGAAGAGGAGTTCCTGATGATGATCTCCGACATCGAGATGCCGGAGATGGACGGTTACACGCTGACCGCGGAAATCCGCAACGACCCGCGTATGCAAAACCTGCACATCATCCTGCATACTTCGCTGTCCGGGGTGTTCAACCAGGCCATGGTGAAGAAGGTCGGCGCTGACGACTTCCTCGCCAAGTTCAGGCCGGACGACCTGGCGCAAAGGGTGGTCGACCGGATCAATGCCACACATTAACGGCCAGGGGCTCCAGCCCCTGGCGTAGTACACGATTTAAGAGGCGGCACCATTGTCTACGGGTAATTTGGATTTCGAACAGTTCCGGGTCTTCCTGGAGAAAGCCTGTGGCATCCTGCTGGGCGAAAATAAGCAGTACCTGGTTTCCAGCCGTCTCAACAAGCTGATGGAACAGCAGGGCATCAAGACGCTCACCGAACTGGTGCAGCGCATCCAGAGCCAGCCGCGCAGCGGTTTGCGCGAGCAGGTGGTCGATGCCATGACCACCAACGAAACCCTCTGGTTCCGCGATACCTACCCCTTCGAGGTGCTGAAGAGCAAGGTGTTGCCGGAGATGCTCCGCAACAACCCCGGGCAGCGCCTGCGGATCTGGTCGGCGGCCTGTTCGTCCGGCCAGGAGCCCTACTCGATTTCCATGACCCTCGACGAATACGAGCGCACCAACATCGGCCAGTTGAAGATGGGCGCGCAGATCGTCGCGACCGATCTTTCCGGGGCGATGCTGGCCAACTGCAAGACCGGCGAGTACGACAGCCTGGCGATCGCCCGCGGGTTGTCCCAGGAGCGCTTGCAGCGCTACTTCGAGCCCAAGGGCACGGGGCGCTGGGCGATCAAGGCGCCAATCCGCAGCCGTGTCGAGTTCCGCTCGTTCAACCTGCTGGACAGCTATGCCGCCCTCGGCAAGTTCGACATCGTCTTCTGCCGCAACGTGCTGATCTACTTCTCGGCGCAGGTGAAGAAGGACATCCTCACCCGCATCCACGCCACGCTGAAACCCGGTGGCTACCTGTTCCTCGGCGCCTCCGAAGCGCTGAACGGCTTGCCGGATCACTACCAGATGGTCCAGTGCAGCCCCGGGATCATCTACCAGGCCAAATGACTGGGGTGTCCTTCAGGGCCTCATCGCCGGCAACGCCGGCTCCCACAGGGATTGCGGACGCCGCCGAACCTTGTGGGAGCCGGCGTTGCCGGCGATGAGGCCCTCATTCCACCCGAACCTCTCCGGTGAAAACGAGCGTCTGCCGGCACCGCCGACACAAGTACCGCTTTCCTTTCCTCACCAGCCCATGCCGCTGCGCCGAAAACGGAAAATCACTCCCCGCACAAGGGCAGCGATAGATATACCGGGCCACCGTACGCCGCTGCACCTCATAGGTGTGACAGCGATTCGGCGGCAGCTCGTACACCCCGCGCATGATCAGTTGCCATTCCTCGCCATGAGGCTGGATACGGTCCCCGAACAACTGATGGGCAACCAGGTGCGCGACTTCGTGGGCCACGGTCTGGCGCAGGAAATCCTCGGCGTTCTCCCGGTACAGCTGCAGGTTGAAGCGCAGCAGGTTCTCGTGCAGATGGGCGACGCCGGCCTTCTGCCCGCGCAGCTTGAAGCTGACCACGGGGCGGGGGAAGGGGCGTTTGAAAAAGGTTTCTGCTTGCTTGTAGCAATCTTCGACGCGGGTTCTGAGCAGCTCTGGCATGCGTGACGGTACTCCTGAGGCGGCCGATTATGCCGCAACCCGGTCAGCACACNNGCCGCCCGAAGGCGGCCCGAGGTATTGCCCCTATGCTGGCATTTTTCTAGTTGGTGTAGACGGGCCCCACGCCCAGTCCCCAGGTGATCACGGTGAAGGCCATGATGGCGACCAGCACCACCAGCCCCACCGCCAGTACCGAACTCGAGAACAGGAAACCCTCGTCGGACGGAATGTTCATGAAGGTCGGCAACCCGACGTAGAGCAGGTACACCGTATAGCAGATGGCCGCCGTACCGATGATCATCCCCAGCCACAGGTGCGGGTAGAGCGCCGCCAGGCCGCCGACGAACAGCGGGGTGGCGGTGTAGGTGGCGAACGCGATGCATTGCGCCAGGCTCGGGTTGGCATCGTAGGTGCGTGCCATCCAGTGGATGAACGCGCCCATGACGGCGACGCCGGCGAGCATGGCCACGTACGACATGATGGTCATCCACAGGGCGCTTTCCATGGTCAGCATGACCGGGGCGCGCTCGCCGATGACCCAGCCGACCTGGGTGGTGCCGATGAAGGCCGATATCGCGGGGATCGCCGCCAATATCAGGGTGTGGGTGAGGTACATGTGGCTGATGCTTTCTTCTTCGCCACGGATTTCCCGCCATTCCTGGTCGGGATGGGTGAACAGCCCTACAACGTGATGGATCATGCCAATCACTCCTACGCCGTTTCCAATCGCCCCCCAGTGGAGCGCTTGCTAGCCCGCAAGGCACGGGCCGGACAGGACAGGCCGCTATTGGTGCGGTCTTATGTCGCAGTATAGGAAGGCGTTCGCCGCACAAACCCGCTTTTTTAGAGCAAATCGCGCTGTCAGCGGGAGGCTTGATTTCCTTGCAGTCTTTATCGGATGGGTCTGTGTCGCCGGGCGGTTTGTGCGTAAAATACGCGCCTTTTGTCACACCTCGCGGATTCAATCGCCATGGGCACCCTTTCGGTCAATCAGAACAAGCTGCAAAAACGCCTGCGCCGTCTCGCCGGCGAAGCCATCACCGACTACAACATGATCGAGGATGGCGACAAGGTCATGGTCTGCCTGTCCGGCGGCAAGGACAGCTACACCATGCTCGACGTTCTGCTGCACCTGCAGAAAGTGGCGCCGATCAAGTTCGACATCGTCGCGGTCAACATGGACCAGAAGCAGCCGGGCTTCCCCGAGGAAATCCTCCCGGCCTACCTGAAGACCCTCGGCATCGAGTACCACATCGTCGAGAAGGACACCTACTCGGTGGTCAAGGAGCTGGTCCCGGAAGGCAAGACCACCTGCTCGCTGTGCTCGCGCCTGCGTCGCGGCACCCTGTACACCTTCGCCGACGAGATCGGCGCGACCAAGATGGCCCTCGGTCACCACCGCGACGACATCGTCGAGACCTTCTTCCTCAACATGTTCTTCAACGGCACCATGAAGGCCATGCCGCCCAAGCTGCGTGCCGACGACGGCCGCAACGTGGTGATCCGCCCGCTGGCCTACTGTTCCGAGAAGGACATCCAGGCCTACTCGGACATGAAGGAATTCCCGATCATCCCGTGCAACCTCTGCGGCTCCCAGGAAAACCTGCAGCGCCAGGTGGTCAAGGACATGCTGGTGGAGTGGGAGCGCAAGACGCCGGGTCGTACCGACAGTATCTTCCGCAGCCTGCAGAACGTGGTGCCGTCGCAACTGGCCGACCGCAACCTGTTCGACTTCACCAGCCTGCGCATCGACGAGACGGCGGCCCCGCGTTTCCTCGACGTGCTGAACATCTGACCCATGCGCGACTACCAGTGGCTGCATGAGTACTGCCTGAACCGCTTCGGCTCCGCGGCTGCCCTCGAGGCCTACCTGCCGCAGCCCAGGACCTCGGCGCAACTGCGTGCCATCAGCGACGACCGCTACCTCTCGACCCTGGCCCTGCGCGTGTTCCGCGCCGGGCTCAAGCACAGCCTGGTGGATGCCAAGTGGCCGGCGTTCGAGCAGGTGTTCTTTGGTTTCGATCCGGAGAAGGTGGTGCTGATGGGCGCCGAGCACCTGGAGCGGCTGATGCAGGACACCCGCCTGATCCGCCACCTGGGCAAGCTCAAGAGCGTGCCGCGCAATGCGCAGATGGTGCTGGACGTGCAGAAGGAGAAGGGCAGTTTCGCCGCATTGATCGCCGACTGGCCGGTGACCGATATCACCGGGTTGTGGAAGTACCTGGCCAAGCATGGCAACCAGCTTGGCGGGCTGTCGGCACCACGCTTCCTGCGGATGATGGGCAAGGACACGTTCATCCCGACCGATGACATGTCAGCAGCGTTGATTGCCCAGGAGGTGATCGACAAGAAGCCCACCAGCCTGAAGGATCTGGCGCTGGTGCAGGCGGCGTTCAATCAGTGGCATGCCGAGAGTGGGCGGCCGCTGTGCCAGTTGTCGGTGATGCTGGCGCATACCGTCAATCATTGATGGTGTTCTTGAGGGCCTCATCGCCGGCAACGCCGGCTCCCACAGGGTTCAGCGGTGTACGCGATCCCTGTGGGNNAGCCGGCGTTGCCGGCGATAGGGTCCTCAAGTCAAACCGAACCTTCCCCTGCCACCCGCCGATCGAACTGGAACCGCCAGCGGATATACAGCAGCGCACTGACGAACAACGTTAGGCTGATCACCACCTCCAGCCAGCCGAACAGCGCCCGCGCCGGGTCGAACGCCGCTTCCACCCCGGTGATGAAGTACAGGTTGAGCACGAAGCACATCCACGCATGCGCCCGGGCGCTGCCACCGATCATTCCCGGCGCCACCAGCGCCAAGGGAATCAGTTGCACGCCGAGGATCACCCAGGTGCGGGCCCCATGCAGATCGGTAAAGAACAGCGTATTCACCACCACCAGCACCACCAGGCTGGCGAAGGCCGCCAGGCTCAGGGCGCGGGTCAGGCGCACCCGGGGTTCCAGCCATTCCATCGGCGGCAGGATCTTCGGCTTTTTAGCCACGACCGTTCTCCAGCAGTTTCGCGGTGCTCGCCAGGCGCTGGCCAAGGGCGCGGCACAG